>NZ_DATAGM010000461.1:0-11490 GCF_036263695.1 Phenylobacterium sp. | reverse complement strand
CATTTGAGAGACGCGCGGGCCCGCGCCGGCCGCGTTGCGGCGGACGTGTGAGGCCGTCATCTTCCCGTCTCCCACCGGCCGAGGAAGGGCTCTTCCCCGCATTACGGCTCCAGGCGGCCCCTGGAACCCCGCTGTTCTCGGACAGGATCGGGAAGCGCCGGAAGCCGGCTCTCCCCCATCCACGCCCCTTTCGGGACGCGAAACTTACGAAGGCGCGGCGTTTACACGAGGACGCGGCGAAACTCAAGGCGGGCTCACCAGCGCGCGGGCCCTACCAACTGGCGGCGGTCCACATCATAGTAGACCCCGTAGGTCGCCGCGTTCGAGGAGAAGGCGCCGACCGCCACCAGCGGGAAGCCATCCTCGGGCGTCAGGATCATGTAGCCGTTCCCCGGGCTCTCGTAGCGCCCGCGGATGAACCGGCGCCCGGCGAAGGTGACGCCGCGGTAGAGGCGAGAGAAGCCCTGCAGCGATTGGCCGGCCGGCATCTTCACCTGCCGCTCCAGTTCGGCGACCTGCTCGTCGCTGGGCGTCCAGGAGGACGGCGGCTCGCCCTGGCGCGCATCCGCCTGCGCCGCGACCGGCGCCTCCTCGCCCGCCGCGGCCATTCCCACGCCGCCGGCCAGGGCGAGCGCAAACGCGGCCGCCGCCGCAGTCCACCGCACCATCTCTCAAGCTCCGTGCGCCTGGCTCCCGCCCCTTTCCTAAGCGCCTGAGGCGCCCGGCGGCTCCCGCCTCAATCGTGCAGCGGCTCGAAGCCGAAGACCCAGGGGGTCTCGGTGTCGACGGTGACCTTCACCGCCTTGATCTCCGGCGCCCCGTAGACCTGCAGCCGGGTGATGTTGCCGTACTTGGGCGGCCGCTGCTCGCCCTCGCTGACCAGGAACGGCCGGTCGATGACCAGTTCGTGGAAGTCGCCGTTGACCAGCAGCACCGGCTTGCCGAACTGCGCCGCCAGGTCGCGGATGGCCAGCGCGATCCAGAAGTAGGGCCCTTCAGCGCCGCCCCGCAGCGCCTTGCCGAACTGGTCGTTCCCGTGGGCGTTTTCGAACATGCCCGCGTG
Organism: Phenylobacterium sp.; assembly: GCF_036263695.1. Classification (GTDB taxonomy): domain Bacteria; phylum Pseudomonadota; class Alphaproteobacteria; order Caulobacterales; family Caulobacteraceae; genus Phenylobacterium. The sequence goes on along the minus strand of NZ_DATAGM010000461.1, from coordinate 10,427 downwards.
GATGGCGATCACCACCGCCTTGGCGTCCTTGGCCTTGGCCTCGGCGAATGCGGCCTTGATCCAGTCCACATCGGCCTTGTTGCGGCCGATGGCGTCGCTCGCCCGCACCGGATCGTTGATGGTGAAGTTCATCCCCGTGCCCGGCACGTGGACGGTGGCGAACACCACGCCCGAGCGCTCCCAGCGCAGGTTCTCCACCATGTCCTTGTGCTCTGAGACGTCGGCCTGGCGCACCACGGGGATCGCCCGCCGGCCCAGGCTCTTGGGCTCGGCGAAAAACACCTTCCGGATCGCATCGCGGCTGGCCAGGGTGTCGGCGAAGCTGGTCCCGGCCATGGCGTTGTCCAGCGAGCGGGCCTGCCCCAGCAGCCGCAGCTGCTCGGGCGTGGCGTTCCCCCGCACAGTGCCGACGTAGGCCTCCAGGATCTCGGGCTTGCGGCAGTCGGTCCATTCGTTGTCGCCGGGGGTGTAGAGGACCGGATGGTCGTACTTGTCGAACCAGGTGCGGATCATCCGGTGGTTCTCGTCGGTGCAGACCATCACCCCCCAGGTGTCGCCTACATGGATGGTGAAGGCCGGCTTCGCGCGGTTGATCCGCCCGATCAGCGCCTCGTAGAGCGCATAGTCCCCCGGCGGGTTGTAGGCGGTGTCCCCCAGCGCCACGAAGCTGAACCGCTCCGCCGCCGCCGGCCCGGCCAGCGCCAGCGCCAGCGCCATCGCGCCGATAAATCTGCGAACGCCCATGAGCCCCTCCCCCTCCACGAGATGGTGGAAGCGGAAGCTTAGACCCGCGGGCGCCCGCAGAACAGTGATCGGCGATTAGTCCGTGCGGCCGCCAAACATCAGCAGGTTGCCGTCGGGATCGGCGACGATGAAGTCGCCCTCCGCCGGTCCGTGCCAGGGTTCGCTGCGCAGCGTCTGGTGGAACGGCACGCCGCGGGCCTCGAATTCGGCGAACAGCTTCTTGGCGTTGGTCACCATCATCGAGGCGGAGAGCAGGTCTTCGTTGCGGCTGCGGTCGATCACCGGCTGGTCGACGTGGCGTATGGCGATCGTCGCCCCGTCCCGCACCATCTGCCCGAAGAAGGGCGGCTCCCCGAAGGTGAGCGCCACCTTGAAGCCCAGCAATCGCTCATAGAAGTCGATCGCCCTTGGGAAATCGGTGACGAACACCATCGGCTCGGCGTTGATGAGGATAGGAACGGAGGGGTAGCTGCGGCGGCCGTTGGACTGGGCCATCTGGGTCTCTCCTTTGAGGAGCGCCGCCCAATCCGGATAACCTGCCTGGTGGGCCACCAAAGCCTGGGCGTCGGCCAGACGGAAGGGCTGGGCCATGATCGCAGCGTCGGTCATCCCGGCGAACTTCGGCAGGGCTTGCCGAATTACGGCGGCGACCGGATGGCGGCCTTCGCGATGCCAGCGCACATAGCGCTTGGCCTGCTTCTTCAGGTTCTCGAGATTAGGCACGGGCGCACTACGGGTGTGGTTTGGTCATCGTAGGCGGGCATGGCCCGTTCGACCTCTCGGCCGGTGCGCCCTACAGCGGCGGGCGAAGGATGTGCCGGCGAGCCGTGATCTGTCAATCGCACCCCGCCTTCGTCATCGCCTGGCTCGTGCCGACCCGACCCGTTGCGGCAGGGGCGGGGCTGGGCGTCACCGTTATGAGAGGGCGTGACGGCGCATAGAAAAAGGGCCGCATTGCTGCGGCCCTTTCCTACTCAGCTTGGTCGAGCGCCTCAGGCGCCCATCGAGCCGGCGTCGACCTTGAAGCCCGGTCCCATCGTCGAGGAGAGGCTGATCTTCTTGATGTAGGTGCCCTTGGCGCCCGACGGCTTGGCGCGGTTCAGCGCGTCCACCAGGGCTCGGGCGTTCGCCAGCAGAGCGTCTTCGGTGAAGCTCGCCTTGCCGATGCCGGCGTGGATGATGCCGGTCTTCTCGGTGCGGAACTCGATCGACCCGCCCTTGGCGTCCTTGACGGCCTGGGCCACGTTGGGGGTGACGGTGCCGACCCGCGGGTTCGGCATCAGGCCGCGCGGGCCCAGCACCTTACCGAGGCGGCCCACCAGGGCCATCATGTCCGGGGTGGCGATCACCCGGTCGAACTCCATGAAGCCGCCCTGGATCCGCTCGACCAGGTCCTCGGCGCCGACGATGTCGGCCCCGGCGGCCTTGGCCTCTTCCTGCTTGGCGTCCTTGGCGATGACGGCGACGCGCACGTCACGGCCGGTGCCGGAGGGCAGGCTGACCACGCCGCGGACCTGCTGGTCGGCGTGGCGCGGGTCGACGCCCAGGTTGACGGCGATCTCGACGGTCTCGTCGAACTTGGCCTTGGCGTTTTCCTTGACCAGCTTCACGGCCGCTTCGAGCGGGTGGGCGACGTTGCGGTCGCCGGTCCAGGCCTGGATGCGCTTGGGTTGCTTGGCCATGGTCCTAGGCCTCCACAATCTGAAGGCCCATCGAGCGGGCGGAGCCCTCGATGATGCGGGCGGCGGCCTCGACGTCGTTGGCGTTGAGGTCCTTCATCTTCTTCTCGGCGATCTCGCGCAGCTGGGTGCGGGTGATCTTGCCGACGGTCTCGCGGCCGGTCTTGCCCGAGCCCGACTTCAGGCCGACGGCCTGCTTGATGTAGTAGGTCGCCGGCGGGGTCTTGGTGACGAAGGTGAAGCTCTTGTCCTGGTAGACGGTGATCACCGTCGGCAGGGGCGTCCCCTTCTGTTCCTTCTCGGTGCGGGCGTTGAACTCTTTGCAGAAGCCCATGATGTTGACGCCGCGCTGGCCGAGCGCCGGCCCGATGGGCGGCGAAGGCGTGGCGGAGCCGGCGGGCACCTGCAGCTTGATGTAGCCCAGGATCTTCTTGGCCATGTCATCCTCTCATGACCGGTCGCCCGGTCGGGTGGAGCCGTGGTGCGGGGGGCCGCCCCTCCCACGGATTTGAGCGCCCCGTCCGCAAATGCGTCCGGCGCGAAGGGCGGGCGTGTACCAGCTATGGTCCGCGGTCGCAACTTCGCGCTCGGCCGCGGCCGCCGGATCAGCCGGTCTTTTCGACCTGGTTGTATTCGAGCTCCACGGGGGTCGCACGGCCGAAGATGGAGACGGTGACGCGCAGGCGCGAGCGCTCCTCGTCGACCTGCTCGACCGAGCCGTTGAAGCTGGCGAACGGGCCGTCGGTGACGCGCACCTGCTCGCCGATCTCGAAGGAGATGGTGGGCTTGGGCCGCTCCACGCCTTCCTCGATGGCGCCGATGATCCGCGCGACCTCGCGCTCGGACACCGGCATGGGCTTGGAGCCCGAGCCGAGGAATCCGGTCACCTTCGGGGTGTTCTTGATCAGGTGATAGGCCTGGTCGGTGAGGTCCATCTTCACCAGCACGTAGCCGGGGAAGAACTTGCGCTCCGTGTTGACCTTGCGGCCCCGGCGGACCTCAACGACGTCCTCGGTCGGCACCAGCACTTCGGAGAACTGGTCCTCAAGCCCCTGGGCCTTGGCCTGCTCCAGGATGCTTTCCTTCACCTTCTTCTCGAAGTTCGAGTAGGCGTGAACGATGTACCACTTGTGGTGTGACGTATCGACGGGGCGGGCGGCTTCGGCGTTCATTTGTGTCATCCCGCGTTCGTAAGGCTCAGGATAAATTGCATCGCCCGGCCGATGCCGAAGTCGACGACCAGGAAGAAGACCGCGGCCAGCGCCACCATGATCCCGACCATCACCGAGGTGATCCAGGTCTCCTTGCGGCTGGTCCAGGTGATCTTGCGCGCCTCGGCCCGGACCTCGCGGAAGAACTGCGCCGGCGGAGTCTTCTTCTTCGGCTGAGCCTGCACCGACGAGGAGCCGGCGGCCATCGCCGCGGCGGTCTTTGCGGCGCGCTCCCTGATGCCGGGGGCGCTGGGTTTCCGTGCCATGGAAGCGGTCTGGACTTTCTTTGCGGCTCACCGGCGGGGCGCCGGCCTTCAGGCGTTAGATAAGGTCGGCGGTGGCAGGAGTGGAGGGACTCGAACCCCCGGCCCTCGGTTTTGGAGACCGATGCTCTACCAGCTGAGCTACACTCCTTAAGTCGCCGTCCGCCAATGAAGCAGCGCGCCGGAAGGCGTCCGCCTGCCGGCGCTGCGCGGCTCATCGCCGGAGCCGGCTCGTTTAGCAGGGGGTCGAAACGGGAGCAAGGGCGCGGATCGGCCCGGGCCCGCGGCGCGTTTACGCCTGCAGACACCCCGAGGATCCGCGCCCATGCCCCCTGCCCCAGCTGAGCCCGCCGACCACTATGAGAGGCCCAAGGAACCTGAGCCTCGGGCAGGGTCGCGCGAGCCGCTGCAGCCCGCTTATAACCGCGACGACGAGATGAAGCCGGGCAGTCCGCCGCGCTCGGCCCACGAGCCCGAGGGCTCGGAAGGCTCGTCCAGCACGCCCAAGACCGCCACGGATCCCGCCACCGGCGAATGGCGCGGCGGTCCGCCCGCGCCGGCTCAGTCGGACGCGGACGAGACCGATGATCTAAAGGGTCAGTAGGCCGGCGGCGCCGCGCACTGAATCCCCATGTAGTCGACCTTGACGTCCGTCAGTTTGGTTCCGCAGGCGGTGACCTCGCCCGCAGCCGTGCCCATGACCGAAACGCCGACGCCGCGGGACATGTCGATCCCCGCTTCGGTGACGTCGTAGACCTTGCCGCCCTTCTTCATCACGAGGCAGCTCGGCTGGGCGCCGACTTCGGGGCAGCCCACCGCGGTGATGGTCTCGCCCTGTTCCTGGCTGGAGGCCTGGGCCTGGCTCGGCCCTGCCTCGCCACAACCCGCCAAGGCCACGACCGCCAGGGCGATCGAGGCCGCAGTCCCTAGTGAAACGCGCATGCTGTTGTTCCTGATTCGCATACGACAGTCCGGATCGGACAATCCGAGACTGCGCCCGCAATCAGGGGTGGGCAATGGCTTTTCTGACACACCAGACGAATTTAAGCCGTCCAGTTTTCGAAGCTAAGTTGTTGTTTTCAGGCTAGATGCGACCGCCTTGCAACTCGAAGCTCCGCTCGATGGTGCTGATCCGGTCCTCCACCAGCGGCAGGCGCTTCAGGGCCACCGAGGCGGCCCAGAGCAGCGCCCTCGCCGGCGCCGGAGTGCGCGCCATGGCCGCCACCGGCGCGCCGGCGCGGCGCAGCAGCCCGTTGGTGTAGTGGGCGCCGTTGAGCACCCGCGTGCCCCAGGTCTGGTAATCCACCGACAGCGAGACGTTGAAGCCTTCGAGGTTCTCGATCCGGTGCGGCGCGTGCAGCGGCCAGGTCACCGCCATGCCGGGCGACAGGTCCACCACCTGGGCGACGGCGTCCATCCCGCGGTTGTACGGCAGGTCCTCCGTCTGCTGCTTCAGGACGATGTTCTCCATCAGCGTCTGGGGCATGTGGGCCTCGTCGGCCGGATAGATCCAGATGCGCTTGCGGCCCCGCAGGTGGAACAGCACCACCCCCGGCGCATCCGCGTGGAACGGCACCTTGGCGTTGGGGGCGGAGAGGATCAGCTGGCCGTTGATCTGCGCCGGCTTGAATCCCGGCGCGTTGGCGGCGATCTGCGCGAACGCCTGGCGCATGGCTGCGCCGAGGGCGCCGTAGTGCTCCTCGACCCGCCGCAGCTGGACCCAGACGCGCCCTTCCTTGATGCCCGCCAGCACCTCCTTGCCCGGCAGCCGGCCGCGCACGCCCGTGCGCATCTGGGCCTGCCCGTCGGCGTCGAAGTCGAACAGGTTGATGTCGTAGAGCTCGGCCGGGTAACGGTCGAGGAGCTCGGCCAGGGCCTCGTCTTCGAACAGAACGGTGTCGATCAGCCCGTGGCGGAAGCTCATCGGCGCCTTGCCGAAGGCGCGGGCCTGGTCGGCGGTGAAGGGGGCGATCAGGTCGGCGGCTTGCATCGAGGCTCTCCTCATTCCGCGGTCGGGCCCAGGGCGGCGAGGCCCAGGCTGGCGCCGGCGGGGAACTTGCGCGGGCGTCGCCCGATTAGGGCGACGGATTTCAGGGTCTGGCCCATGCGCGGTACCATCTGCGGCTCGCAGGCGGTGATCCGGTCCAGGCGACGGTCGAGCCGGGTGGCGACACGGCGCAGCAGCGGCGGCGCGGCGTCCAGGGCCGCATCGGCCAGGCCGCCGAGCGGCCTCGGGCCGACGCGCACCTCGCCTTCCACGACCTCGCCCGCCGGGTCGGCGAAGAACTTCTTGTAGTCCTCGCCCTCGGGACCGAAGTCGACCCGCCGCACGCCTAGCTCGGCCAGCGCCTCAAGGCTGGCAAGAGTCATCAGCGCGCCGGGCGAAAACTTCGCATATTCCGGGTCGTAGATCGGAAACCACAGGTGGTAGCTGTCGCCGGAGATCAGGCCGAGCTCGGCGGCGACGATCCGCTCGCCGGCCCGCAGCACCGCGAACCTGAGGCCGAAGTCGGCCTCCGTGCTGGCCGTCAGCCGCCGCAGGAGGTCCTGGGTCCAGGGCGCGGAGAACACGTCGTGCTGGCCGGTGCGGCGCATCTGCCGACTCTTCAGCGCCAGCACCAGCTCCAGCACCTCGCCCGATCGGCGCTCCAGCGAGAACGCCAGCTGGCCGTGCTTGGTCTCCAGCTGGCGGCGACGGCGCGCCTTGTCCCGCAGGAAGTCGCCGTGGCCGGCGGCGCGGCGCTGGGCCAGCCAGCCGTCAAAGCCGGCGGAGAGGTCCGCCACCATCGCCGCGCGGCCCGCGCCGTGCACGGCTCCGCTGGGAACCAGGCCGGAATAGCGGAACCGGCGCGCGCCGAGGGCGGCGACGACCTCGGGCAGGTCAATGTCCGCGCCCAACCGCGAGATGAGGCCATGATAGTCGGTCAGCGGCGCCGCCAGCGGCTGGATCAGCCCGCCGCGCCGCTGGAAAGGGAAGAAGCCCGCAATCTCGCCGTCCTGGCGGATCACCGCCACGCCCGCGCCGGGGGCGACCTGGCTGGCGGCCAGCACGTATCGGAGATCGAAATAGGGGCTGGCGAGCTCCGGCCGCGCCGCACGGAACCGCGCCCAGTCGGCTCTCGCCTCCCGGTCCAGGTCCGCCGCATCGACCACGTCCACCGCGCTCGCGCCCATTTTGGAACGCCTCCCATGCCCGATCTGAGCATAAGCAATTCGCGTTCCAGGAGAGTTTACGGCCGCGGCGACTCCCTGCGTCGCCCGGCAAGCGGCGGAAGGTGGAAGAGAAAAAGGCCGCCGGATCGCTCCGGCGGCCCTTCAGCTCTCAGCTGACGCTAAGCGCTACTCGATGATCTTGCTCACCACGCCGGCGCCGACCGTGCGGCCGCCTTCGCGGATGGCGAAGCGCAGGCCCTGGTCCATGGCGATCGGGGTGATCAGCTCGACGTCCAGCTCGGCGTTGTCGCCGGGCATGATCATCTCCACGCCTTCGCGCAGCTTGATGATCCCGGTCACGTCGGTGGTCCGGAAGTAGAACTGAGGCCGGTAGTTGGTGAAGAACGGCGTGTGACGGCCGCCCTCTTCCTTGGTCAGGATGTAGGCCTCGGCGGTGAACTTGGTGTGCGGGGTGATCGAGCCCGGCTTGCACAGCACCTGGCCGCGCTCCACGTCCTCACGCTTGGTGCCGCGCAGCAGCACGCCGACGTTGTCGCCCGCCTGGCCCTGGTCCAGCAGCTTGCGGAACATCTCCACGCCCGTGCAGGTGGTCTTCTGGACGGGGCGGATGCCGACGATCTCGACTTCCTCGCCGACCTTGACGATCCCCTTCTCGATCCGGCCGGTCACCACCGTGCCGCGGCCCGAGATCGAAAAGACGTCTTCCACCGGCATCAGGAACGGCAGGTCGATCGGACGCTCCGGCTGCGGGATGTACTCGTCCACCGCCTTCATCAGCTCGAGGATGGCGTTCTCGCCGATCTCCGGGGTCTTGCCCTCGACCGCCGCCAGGGCCGAGCCCTTGACGATCGGGATGTCGTCGCCCGGGAACTGGTAGCTGCTCAGCAGCTCGCGCACTTCCATCTCGACGAGGTCCAGCAGCTCGGCGTCGTCGACCATGTCGACCTTGTTCATGAACACCACCAGCGCCGGCACGCCCACCTGGCGGGCCAAGAGGATGTGCTCGCGGGTCTGCGGCATCGGGCCGTCGGCCGCCGAGACCACCAGGATCGCCCCGTCCATCTGGGCGGCGCCGGTGATCATGTTCTTCACATAGTCGGCGTGGCCCGGGCAGTCGACGTGGGCGTAGTGACGGTTGGCCGTCTCATATTCCACGTGCGCCGTGTTGATGGTGATGCCGCGGGCCTTCTCTTCCGGCGCCGCGTCGATGTCTTCGTACTTCTTCGCCGTCGCACCGCCCGTCTTGGCCAGCGTCATCGTGATCGCCGCCGTCAGCGTCGTCTTGCCATGGTCGACGTGACCGATGGTGCCGATGTTGCAGTGCGGCTTGGTGCGTTCGAACTTTTCCTTGGCCATTTCAAGCTCCAGCCCGGGTGGGGCCTGGTCCTTTCAGTCGATGGGTTGGTTTAGGCGTACTTCTTGATCACTTCGTCGGCGACCGCTTGCGGCACCGGAGCGTAGTGGTCGTACTGCATGGTGAAGGCGGCGCGGCCCTGCGACATGCCCCGAAGGGTGTTCACGTAGCCGAACATGTTCGCCAGCGGCACGAAGGCGTTGATGACGATGGCGTTGCCGCGCACGTCCTGGCCCTGGATCTGACCGCGGCGGCCGTTCAGGTCCCCGATGACGCTGCCCAGGTACTCTTCCGGGGTCACGACCTCGACGTTCATGATCGGCTCGAGCAGTTTGGGCGAGCCCTTCTCGCGCAGTTCCTTGAAGGCCGCGCGGGAAGCGATTTCGAACGCCAGCACCGAGGAGTCGACGTCGTGGTAGGCGCCGTCGACCAGGGTGGCCTTGAAGTCGATCACCGGGAAGCCGGCCAGCAGGCCGTTTTCCTTGGCCGAGGTCAGGCCCTTCTCGACGCCGGGGATGTATTCCTTCGGCACCGCGCCGCCGACGATGGCGCTCTCGAACACAAAGCCCGAGCCCGGCTCGCCCGGCTCGAACACCAGCTTGACGCGGGCGAACTGGCCCGTACCGCCGGTCTGCTTCTTGTGCGTGTAGTCGATCTCGGCCCGACGGCCCAGGCTCTCGCGATAGGCCACCTGAGGCGCGCCGATGTTGGCCTCGACCTTGTAGGTGCGCTTCAGGATGTCGATCTTGATGTCCAGGTGCAGCTCGCCCATCCCCTTCAGGATGGTCTGGCCGCTCTCGTGGTCGGTCGACACGTTGAACGACGGATCCTCGGCGGCCAGCTTGGCCAGCGCCACGCCCAGCTTCTCCTGGTCGGCCTTGGACTTCGGCTCCACGGCGATCTCGATGACCGGCGCGGGGAATTCCATCTTCTCCAGGATGACCGGGTTGCGGGTCGGGTCGCACAGGGTGTCCCCGGTGCGGGTGTCCTTCAGGCCGGCCAGGGCGACGATGTCGCCGGCGTAGGCTTCCTTGATGTCCTCGCGGTTGTTCGAGTGCATCAGCAGCATCCGGCCGACCCGCTCGCGCCGGTCGCGCGTCGAGTTCAGCAGGCCCATGCCGGTTTCCAGCTTGCCCGAGTAGATCCGGCAGAAGGTCAGCGAGCCCACGTACGGGTCGTCCATGATCTTGAACGCCAGCACCGACAGGGGCTCGTCGTCCGAGGCGCGGCGAACCACCGGCTCCTCGGTCTTGAAGTCCAGACCCGGGGTCGGCGGAATGTCGAGCGGCGACGGCAGATAGTCGACCACCGCGTCGAGCAGCGGCTGCACGCCCTTGTTCTTGAACGCCGAGCCGCAGAGGATCGGGTAGAAGGCGCCGTTGAGCACCGCCTTGCGGATACACTTCTTGATCGTCTCTTCAGACGGCTCTTCGCCCGAGAGGTAAGCTTCCATCGCCTCGTCATCGAGTTCGACGGCGTTCTCGATCAGGTAGTTGCGGGCCTCTTCGGCCTTGTCCTTCAGGTCGGCCGGGATCTCTTCGTCCCAGAACTTCGCGCCCAGGCCGTCGTTGTCCCACAGCACCGCCTTCATGCGGACCAGGTCCACCAGGCCGCGCAGGTTCGACTCCGAGCCGATCGGCAGCTGGATCGGAACGGCCTTGGCGCCCAGGCGGTCGCGGATCGACTGCACCGAGGCGTCGAAGTCGGCGCCGATCTTGTCCATCTTGTTGACGAACACGATCCGCGGAACCTTGTACTTGTCGGCCTGACGCCAGACGGTCTCGGTCTGCGGCTCAACGCCGGCGTTGCCGTCCAGCACCGTGACCGCACCGTCGAGCACCCGCAGCGACCGCTCCACCTCGATCGTGAAGTCCACGTGGCCGGGGGTGTCGATGATGTTCAGGCGCTTTTCTTTCCAGAAAGCGGTCGTGGCGGCGGAGGTGATGGTGATCCCCCGCTCCTGCTCCTGCTCCATCCAGTCCATGGTGGCCGCGCCGTCATG
>NZ_DATAGM010000460.1:0-2112 GCF_036263695.1 Phenylobacterium sp. | reverse complement strand
CGTCCCGCCGGCGCTGGGTCGCGCAATCGAAGCCGCCCATGAAAAAGCTGTCGAACGGCGTCTCGCGCAGTGGGTCCACTGGGGTGCTCCTGGGGTGTCTTTGGGGGCCTGACCGGCGTTCTCCCCCTACCGCGGGGCGGGGCGCTGAGGGTCCTTGGCATTTGGGCGCAGCGGCCTCTCGCCGCGCCCGAAGGGAGGCCGCTAGCGCTCGTCAGTCGGACCGTCCAAGACGCGCCAAGCTCAAGCAGATTAACCGTGCGTGCTCAGGCCCTTGAGAGATTTTCGGGGAATTTCCTGGCGTTCGTCGGATTTGTGTGTCAGTATCCCCCTATCGAATATCGCATTGGCTTCGGTTGCTCTCTACGCTTGTTCTTCGGATCGAGCTCCGGGCCTACCAAGACCCTTTCCGACAATTTGATCGTCCGCGTCATCTGGCGCGAGCGAATTCTTGCACCCGAAAGGTGATTCCCCATGACGACTGGCACCGTGAAGTGGTTCAACGCCACCAAGGGCTTCGGCTTCATCCAACCTGACGCCGGTGGACCGGACGTGTTCGTCCACATCTCGGCCGTCGAACGTTCGAGCCTCGGCTCGATCCATGAAGGCCAAAAGATCGGCTACGAGCTCGAGCGCGACCAGCGCAGCGGCAAGATGTCCGCGAGCCAACTTCAGGCGGCCTAAAGGCCTGACCCGGACGGGGCCGGCGGCGACGCCGGCCCCGAATGGACGACGAGAGCACCGATGTCTCAATCCACCATCGAACGCGCCTACGCGCTGGCCCGCTCGGGTCAGTGCCAGGACTTCGCCCGGCTGCAGCAGCGGCTGAAGGACGAGGGCTGCCGCGCCGTCGACGCCCTCCTCGGTTCGCGGTCGATCCGCGGGCATCTGGAGGCGATCTGCGCCGCCTCGTTCAAAGCGCCGAGCGAACAGCCCCAAGAGGTCGAATGAACTCCACGCACGACACCGGTTTCGCCGATCGGCTGAAGACCGCCGCCGAGGCCAAGAAGGCCCTGCTGGCCGGCTTCAAGCCCAAGCCCACCGTCACCGACCCTAACTTCGACGAGCGGAACGCCCAGCGCGCCGCAGAGCTCGACCAGGTCCGTGAGGCCCGCACTCAGGCCAAGGCGGACAAGAAACAGGCCGCCGCCGACGCCGAAGAGGCGATCCGCGCCGAGGCCGCCGCGGCTGAAGCCGCCGCCCTGGACGCCAAGCGCGGCCAGCGCAAGGAGCGCCAGGCGCTGAGCAAGGCCGACGCCAAAGCCAAGCGGGACGCCCGCTACGCGGCCCGCAAAGCCCGAAAGTAACCCCAAGCCGTCGCGGCATATCGGAGGCTGAGATGGCCAAGAAGCCCAACTACCAATTCGAGCGCCGCGAGCGCGACCGCCTCAAGGCCGTGAAGACGGCCGAGAAGGCCGCCGCCAAGCGCGAGCTCAAGGAACGCGAACGCGCCGCTGCGGAGCCCGCCTCCGGCGAGCCCGCGGCCAACGACGAGGACTGATCGCCGACGCGCGATCTCCTCGGCGGCCGAAAGACCGCCCTGTCCTATCTGCAAGCCCTCGCGCCCCAGGCCGCGAGGGCTTTCGCATGCGCGCGCCAGAGGCCTGAAAAGAAAAGCCCCGGCTCGGGAGGGAAGCCGGGGCGAGTTGCTCAGGAAGAAATGCGAACGAGGCCTAGTAGCGGCGCTCCTGGTGGTCGTGCCGCTGGGCGTAGACGTGCTGGCTCAGCCGGTCGAAGCGACGGTCGAGCTCCTCGCGCTCGCGGACCGAGAGGCCGCCGCCCGAGCGCCGGTACTGCCGCTCCAGCTGGGCCAGCTCGCGGAACTGGCCGCGCAGCCGCTGGGCCTCGGCTCGGGTCAGGTCGCCCTTGCGCACGCCCTGGTCGATTCGCCGCTCGATGTTGTCCTGGCGTTGGTTCACCGACTGCCACGGCGCGGCGCTGGCGGTGACGGGGACGGCGACCACCAGGGTCGCGGCGGCGGCGAGGCTGAGGAGGAAACGCTTCATTGTTGTGGGACTCCGGTACTGGCTGTCGCAAGCGAGCGACGGCGACAGAAGGCGCCCCCTCGCCTGAACGCGCCCGGAGCGCGGCGTTGCCTGTTGTTCAGCTTCGCGC
>NZ_DATAGM010000459.1:0-7694 GCF_036263695.1 Phenylobacterium sp. | reverse complement strand
CGTCCCGCGGTCCGGTCGGCTTCACCTCGATCGTCGTCGCTTCCCGCATCATCTGCTGGACGACCCGCGCCGTCTGCTTTGCGGCCAACGCCTCGGCCCAGCAGCGGGCGCGCGGAATGGGTTCTGGCGCAAAGGCGTTCGCCAGCCGCACGCCGCGTCCGTCGACGATGAAGGTGTCGCCGCTCAGCACCGAGACTCGCTCGGCCACCGAGGGCCCGGCCTCGCCGCGCTGTTGCGGCGGCGCCGGCTCGCCCCCGCAAGCGACAAGCCCAAGTCCCGCCGCCAAGACAGCGGCCAGCCTCAACGCCTGCATTCCCGTCCTCTCGCCCCGCGCCCCTCGCCAGGGGCCGGCAAGCTGCCTCAGGCCCGCTTGCCGGGCAAGCCGCGCGGCGCCAGCTTGGCTATCAAACCTGGAAGGACCTCCCATGGCCGATGTCGCCGAGAAACGCGCCGGATTCCGGCGCCTGCACGACGAGGGGTGCTTCGTGCTGCCTAATCCCTGGGACGCGGGCGGCGCCCAGGTGCTGCAGCACCTGGGCTTTGCAGCCATCGCCTCGACCAGCGCCGGCTACGCCTGGTCTTGGGGCCGGGCCGACAACCGGGTCGAGCTGGACGACCTGCTAGCGCACCTCGCCGAGCTCTCGGCCGCCGTCGACATCCCGCTGAACGCCGACTTCGAGAACGGCTTCGCCCGCGAGCCCGAGGCGGTGGCGGCGAACGTACGCCGGGCGGCGCAGGCCGGCGTCAGCGGCCTCTCGGTCGAGGACCTGACCAGCGAGGCTGCGCCGGCCCTCTACGAGCCGGCGCTGGCCACGGCCCGCATCCGCGCCGCGCGCGATGCGCTGGCGGCCGAGAACGTGATCCTCGTCGCCCGCACCGAGGGGCTGCTCCACGGCCTCCTTGACCTCAACCAGGCGATCGACCGGGCGGTGATGTTCGCCGAGGCCGGCGCGGACTGCATCTACGTGCCCGGCGTTCGCACCCGCGAGGAGATTTCGACCCTGGTCAGGGCGGTGGCGCCGAAGCCGGTGAACGTGCTGATGGCTTGGCCAGGGATGAGCGTCGCCGAACTGGCGGATCTCGGCGTGCGCCGGGTCAGCACCGGCGGCGCCCTGGCCCGTAGAGCCTGGGCCGCGTTCGTCGAGGCCGCCGAGGAGATCAAGGGCCAGGGAACCTTCGGCGCGTTCGGCCTGCCCGGCCCCTCGATCAGCCTCAACAAGCTGTTCGCGGGCTGAGGCCGCTCAGAAGGCCTCGAACTCCTCGCGGCTGATCGCCCCGTCCTCGTCGGCGTCCAGCCGGACGAAGCTCTGGCGCAGGCCGTCCTTCAGGGCCGGCGAAGCCGCGAGCGCAGCGGTCGGGCGCCAGAACTCATCGCCCGTGACCCGCCCGTCCCGATCGGCGTCGAGGCCGGTGAACCCCTCGGCCCGGATCTTCCGGTGATGCCGCTCGAACTCGCCGAAATCGACGGAGCCGCCGCCGTCTGCGTCGAGAGTGGCGTAGACCTGCCGCGCCGCCTCCGGCGAGGCCTTGCCTCCGGCCAGGCGGTCGAGTTCGGCCGCGCGGGTGAGGGGCAGCATCACCTTGGGGGCGCCGGCGGGCGGCGGCGCCTCGCCCTTGCGGAAGACGACCACGTCGCCGCCCTGGGCGGCCTGGAACTCCTGCAGGATGACGGCGCCGTCCCCGTTGCGGTCCAGAGCCTCGAACGCCTTGCGCAGATCCGGCCCGGCGGTGCTGGCGGTGGCGGTGAACAGGAGCGCTGCGCCGGCGCTGGCGGCCAAGGCGGCGGGTATGGCGATCTGGGGACGGGTCATGAAGGCTAGCTCCGGTCTGAGGGGACTGGCCGGCCGCGCCAGGTGGGCCTCGATCATCTGCCGGACCACTTCGCTAGCGGAACGCCCTTCCGCGCGGCAGCGGGCCATGAAGGCCTGCTTCAGCGCGTGCGGCAGCCGCACCTCCAGGTTCTCCGACTTCTTCTCGCGCATCCACCTCAACCTCGCGCTTCCGGCGCCCCGAGCACAAGGGAGTCGGCGGCTCGAGGCCAGGAACGACGCGTCCGGGAGAGCGGAAATCTTGTCCGGACACGCCGCGCGGCGCCTTGCCGCGCTGACGGGACTCTCCGGCTCGCCTACCCGTCGGGCATGCAACGCATCGATCTCGCCCGCATCCTTTTCGGCGACTGGCGCTCCGCCGCCGAAGCCCACGTCGCCAACGCCGTCCACCTCGTGGCGGTGCTGTTCGCCCTCTGGGTCGCCCGCGAGCAGGGCATGGCGGGCCCGACCTTCGACTTCATCACCCTGACCGCCATCGCCACCACCGTGGTGTTCGGCATCGGCCGTCTGGCCCGCACGCCGAAGCCGGCGCGCTCCGAGGGCTGAAGCCTCTCCTTTCCCGCAAGCGGGATAGGAATGAAGGACCACCGCGCCGTGTTGCGCCGCGCCTACGGTCAAGGCTTCGCAGGGATTTCGTAACCAAATCAGCCATTGTTGAACGGCACAGGCTGTGGGGGCGTGCTGGGCCGGACCGGGGGCGCCTTGTCTGGCCGGGAGCACCCGTATGGCTGACCTCATCTTCAACGTGCGCGATTTCGGCGCGAAGGGCGACGGCTCGACGCTGGACACGGCGGCGATCCAGAAGGCGCTGGACGCCGCCTACGCCGCGGGCGGAGGGACGGTCTACATCCCCAGGGGGACCTATATCGTACACTCGATCAGCGGCGACGCCTCGGACGGGGCGCTGCAGATCCGCTCAGGCGTGTCGCTGGTCGGGGACGGCATGGGCCAGTCGAACATCAAGGTGATGGACGGGGAGGTCTCCAAGATCAGCGGCATCGTGCGCACGCCCTCGGGCGAGGTGACCAAGAACGTCGTGATCCGCGACCTCACCCTCGACGGCAACCACCAGAACAACAGCGGGGAGATCGACGGCTTCTTCTGTGGGGTCACCCCAGGGTCGACCCTGTACGACGAGAACATCCTGATCGAGCGCGTGGAGATCATGAACGTCTCGCGCTACGGCTTCGACCCGCACGAGCAGACGAGATTCCTGACCATCCGCGACAGCGTCGCCCACGACAACCTGGGCGACGGCTTCACCATCGACTTCTGCTTCGACACGATCCTCGAGAACAACGTCGCCTACAACAACGGCCGCTACGGCTTCAACATCGTCACGTCCAGCCACGACGTGCTGCTGAAGAACAACCTGGCGCACCACAACGCCGCCACCGGCATCGCCGTCCAGAAGGGCTCCGACGATCGGCCGTTCATCTACGACATCCGCATCGAGGGGGGCGCGAGCTACGCCAACGGCCGCAACGGCATCGGCATCAAGTTCTCCGAAAAGGTCACCGTCTTCGGGGTCGAGATCTACGCCAACACCTCCGGCGGCATCCTGATCGAGGGTGCGCAGGACAACCTGATCATCGGTAACAACATCCACGACAACGGCGGCTACGGCGTGCGGATCAAGGCGCACGACGATCCGGGCACCGGCAAGCACTGGGCGTCGTGGGCCAACACCGTCACCGGCAACAACATCTACGGTCAGCCGACCGCGGTGACCCAGCAGGCCGACGACAGCTGGGGCAACGCCGCCTACGACAACACCGGCTCGGGCGCGATCACCGGCATCGGCACGACGCCGCTGGCGGAGACTTCCGGCAGCACCAACGTCAGCTATCTGGGCTTCCAGGGCGCCGCGACCACGCCCGCCCTGCCGGGCGCGCCGCCCACCCAATCCGGCGGCGTCACCACCGAGGGCGCCGACACCCTGATCGGCGACGAGGGCGCCAACGTGCTCGGCGGCGGCGCGGGCGCCGACCGCATTCTGGCCGGCGGAGGGCCCGACGAGATCCGCGGCGGCGACGGCGACGACTTCCTGCGCGGCGAGGCGGGCGACGACGTGATCTACGGCGGCGACGGCTTCGACAACACCCACGGCAACATGGGCGCGGACACCATCTACGGCGGCCTGGGCGACGACTGGGTGGTGGGCGGCCAGGACAGCGACCTGCTGCTGGGCGAGACCGGCGACGACTACATCGTGGCCAACCTCGCCGCCGACACCGCCCATGGCGGCGATGGCCGCGACACCATCCTGGGCGGCCAGTCGGACGACCTGCTGTTCGGCGACGCCGGAGACGACTACCTGAGCGGCGACCTCGGAAACGACCTGCTCACCGGCGGGGCCGGGGCGGACATCTTCTGGGCCGCCTCCGGCTCAGGGACCGACCGAGTCGCCGACTTCAACCGCGCCGAGGGCGACAGCATCCGCCTCGCTCCGGGCACGACCTACGCCGTCCGGCAGGAGGGCGCCGACGTGATCGTCGACCTGGGGGGCGGCGGCCAGATGATCCTCGCCAACACCCAGCTCAGCAGCCTCGGCGGCGCCTGGATCGTCGGCTGAGGCCAAGAGGCGCGCGATCCGGGGCGCCTGCCGCGACCAGCAGCAGGCGTGCCGTTCCGGCCAAACCTCGACGACCGCGCCCGCCCCGCCCAGCCGGCGAGCCGCCACAGCGCCCTCGCGTGCCGGAACCACTGGATCGAAGGCGCCGAACAGGTGGGCCTGAGGAACCTGGAGCGGCGACAGGTCGCGCGGATCGAGCGAACCGGTCAATGGGGAGAGGTCCTGCTCCCGGGTCCAGGCGGCCAGGTCCAGCGGCGCTGCGATGGTTACGAGGCCGGCGACATCGCTCCGGCGCCCGGCCAGCAGGGCCGCGATCACTCCACCGCCGGACCAGCCGACGAGCACCACCCGGCCAGCTCCAGCGCGCGCCTTGAGGGCGTCGATCGCCGCATCGGCCGCGCGCACAGCCTCCTCGGAGTAGCGGGCGCCGGTCCAGTCGGCCTGGCCGCAGCGCGGGTCCAGGGCCCGCACCTGCTGGCAGAGCCGCCCGAGCCAAGCCGTGGGGGCAGGCCAGGCCCTGGCCACGGCGAGCCCCGTCGGCCGGCTCGGCGTCGGATCGGCGCGCGGGCGGCCCCGGCCGTCGTGGGCCGCACCGTCCCCTTCGATGACCACAGTCAGCACCGCCGCCTTCCCGACCGCAATGGCCGCGGCGAGCTTCCGCCCCCCGGCGTCCAATACGAAGGGGGACCAGTCCCCCTCCCCCGCCGAGGCGCCGCCGGCCAGGCCGGTCAGCGCCAGAGCGAGGATGGCGGCCCGCACCGCTAGAAGCCGCGGCGCAGGGTGAGGCCGACGCTGGTCTCCCGCTCGCCCGACTTGCCGATGAGCGTCTGCACGCTCAGCGCCACCGACAGCCGATCGGCCACGGCGGCTTCGAAGCCCGCTCCGACGAGGGCGTAGCTTGAGTCCTGGCTGGCCGGGCCGTCGAGTTCCTCATTGAGGGTCACCGCCACGAACGGCAGCACCCGCTCGCCGCGCCAGTAGGCGGCGGCGCCCACCGAGGCGGTGGTGAGGTCGGTCTCGACGCCCGGGATCAGCCGCCCGGCGCCGTCACGGTAGCCGTCGGTGTCGGAAGCCGAGGCGCTGATCCCGAGGCTCGGGACCAGGACCCAGCGCTCGCCGAGCGCCCACTGGGTCTGCAGGGTGAAGGCCCCGTACAGCTGGTCGCGCTCCGTCTCGCCCACCGACCGAAGGCCGGCGAAGGCGCGATCGTGCTCAATATCGTGCTGGCCGTAGCCCACAAGCCCGGTGAGCTGCACCGTCGCGGCCGGCGACCAGCTGAGGTAGGCCCCGCCCGACCAGCCGTTCGCCTCATAGTGGACGCCCGGGCCCTCGAGGTCGGTGGCCGCATAGCCGAGGAAGCCGCCAAGGATCAGGGCATCGCCTACATGATCGGCCCCGAAGGCGAAGGCGCCGGTCTGGCCGTCCTTGGCCACCCCGGTCCGCTCGTCCTCCAGCCAGGCGCCGGTGGCGTTGAACCAGATCCCGCCGCCGCCGCCTTGGCCGGCCGAGCGGCCTCGATAGCCGGCGTCGGTCAGGCCAGAGGCCGCCCGGATGGAGGCGAGGTTGGCGAGCCAGATGCCCTGGGCTCGGGCGTTCACGAAGCTCTGCATGCCCGAGACCGTCATGCGGTCGGCGGTCAGGGCGCCGGTCAGCTGGTCGGCTTCGGCGAGGCCGAGGATGGCCTGCTCCCCGAAGGTGACGGTCACGACCGTCCCATCGCCGCCGGTTCCCGTGACGGTCGTGCCCTCCGGCGTGGTGGTGACAGTGGGCGTGGTCGGCGTCGTCGGCGTCGTCGGCGGATTGACCACCGTCCCCGGCGTGCTCGCCCCCGGCTGGCCGAAGGCCTGGGCGCAGGCCCCCGAGCCGGTGACCTGCTGGGTCGCGGTGTCGAGGACGCAGGTGAACGGGTGCGTCTGTCCGCCTTGCGTGATCGTGCCGACGTACGTGATGCCCGAGGCGGCCGGGCTGACGCTGGTGAACTGCACCGTCGCCGGGTTGTTCGTGAACTGCGGGCCGCCGGTCAGAACGATGCGGATGTCGTTGAGACCGTTGATGGTGGTCTGGATCGTGGTGCCGTCCGGCTGCACTACGGTGCCGGCCGTCTGTGCGGCCGCCGGAAGCGCGAACAGCGCCGCCGCGGCCAAGAGGCCCGCGACGGCGGAAATCAGGAAACGCATGTGGTCTATCCCCCAGGAATGCAGCGACCCCGTTCGCTGCCCTGCGCTGGGGGGCTCCCACATGACCCATTTGCACTATGTCCGAGGCTCTGGGGCCCGGCTGCGGCTCTCGGACACGCTCAGAAGGTGAGCTTCAGCCACAAACCGTCGCCTGACGAAGCTTACCGTAGGTATATCGCCGTTCTCTTAACCCTGACTTAGCCCTCCCGCGCGCATGCTCCGGGCAAGATGTCGACGCCCCGTGCGCCCACCCTAGAGACAGCCGCCAAAGCGGGCTCCGCCGAACACCGCCGCGCGCCGCGGCGGGACGTCTCGGTGGCCGGCCTGCTGCTGCACGGCCGCTCGACGCAGGCCGAGCCGTGCACCATCCGCGACGTGTCGGCGACGGGCGCGCGGGTGAAGCTGAAGTCGGCGCAGCTGCTGTCGCGGCCGATCTACCTGTTGATCGCCAAGACCGGCGCGGCCTTCGAGGCCGACATCGCCTGGTGCCGGGATGCGGAGATCGGGCTGTCGTTCAAGGCGCGCCTGAACCTGGCCGATCCCAGGTCCGATATCGAACGGACCGCCGCCAGGCTCTGGCAGGCGATGCCGAAGCGCTAGAGCCTGTTCGGTTAAGCCGTACCGCTGAACCGATCAAACAGGCTCTAAGTCAAAGGTGTAGAGCGCGTTCGGGCGGCGGAGCCGCTCTCACCCTCCGCCTCCCACGCTCTAGGCCGCCGCGGCCATCTCGAGAGCCGCGCTCTCCTTGCGGCCGCCGCCGCGGATCATCATGAACCGGCCGACCGCGCCGCCCGGGATGGTCCAGGTCCCCTCGACCTCGACGCCGTCGGAGCTCAAGGTCCCCTCGTAGAGGACGGTGTGGTCAAGGCCGCTGGTCCCGTCGTAGGTCTTGGAGAAGATCACCGCCGAGCCTTCGCGCCGGCCGGAGACCTCGGCGAAGGCCAGTCCGCTGGAAGAGGCGCCGGTGGGACACGGCTCATGGGTCGTGCCGCTGATGGCGCCGCCCAGGTCCAGCAGAGTGGCCACGAACGGCGCGTCTTCGCGCCCGTCGTTGTAGCTGTAGATGCCTTGCCAGATGCCCGTCAGGCTCGCCGCCGACGTCTTTACGCCATG
>NZ_DATAGM010000458.1:0-1872 GCF_036263695.1 Phenylobacterium sp. | reverse complement strand
GGATCAGGTGGCCGACGTGCAGGCTGGGCGCGGTGGCGTCGAAGCCGATGTAGGCGGTGATCGGCCCCGCCGCGCAGGCCTCGTCCAGCTCCACCGGATGGGTGATCTGGTGGATGTAGCCGCGCGCCTCCATGGTTCGCAGGAATGCGGACTTGAAGGGCTGGTCGGCCATGGGACTGCTCTCGCGCGTGGAAAGCGCGGGCTCTAGCACGAGGCCTGTGGGACTATCGAGAGGCATCTCTTGGGCTCCTGGAGTGGGGCCGGAGACGCATTCGATTGAAAGGTGATGGTCGCGCCGCCGGCCAGGGGTGGCGGCGCGTAGGATCGATCGCCCGCCTGCTCAGAGCAGGCGGTAGTAGCGGCCGGTGAGGGTGGCGCGGTCGATCATGTGCCGGCACGTACGCCCATCATCACGCAAGGTCAAGTTGCGGGCGGGGGAAGATGCGCCTAGTCAGGCGCCATGGCCGCGCTGCTCTTCGACCTCGACGGCACCATCGCCGACTCGGCCCCCGGGATACTCAGCTGCCTGCGCGCCACCCTCGAGGAATTCGGCGCGGCGCCCAGCGCGGAAGCCGACCTGACCTGGGTCATCGGCCCCCCGCTGCACGCCGTCGCCGAGCGGCTGCTCGGCGGCCCGGAACGGGTGGACGCCTGTGTGGCCGCTTACCGCCGGCGATACGCGGAGCAGGGCATATTGGCGGCCGAGCCGTTTCCGGGGGTCGTGGATGAACTGCGCCGCCTCAAGGCGGCAGGCCACGCGCTGTTTGTCTGCACTTCCAAGATCACCCCTTTCGCCGAGCAGATCGTGGGCCGGTTCGGGCTCGCCGAGCTGTTCGACGGCGTCTACGGGGCGGCGCCCCAGGCGGCGGCTGACGACAAGGTGCGGCTGGCCGGCCGGATCGTCAGCGAGCGCCGGCTCGATGCGGCCGAAACCTGCCTGATCGGCGACCGGCGCGAGGACGTTAAGGCGGGACGCGCGAACGGCCTGCGGAGCATTGGCGTGCTGTGGGGCTACGGCTCGCGCGACGAGCTCGCCGAGGCGGGCGCAGACCGGCTTTGCGCGGCGCCCGTGGAGCTCTCCGCAACCCTGTCGGCCCTGCTGGCCTGAGGTGCGCCTAGCGCGGCGCGTTGAACCCTGGCACTCAAGGCGGCATGCGTGTTCTCGGCTTCATGACCGGCACCTCGTTGGACGCCGTCGACATGGCGATCCTGGAGACCGACGGGGTGGAGATCTCCGTCTTCGGGCCGGCCGGGGAGCGAAAGCTGACGGACGGGACGCGCGATCTCCTGCTGGACGCGACCCAGGCGGCCCTGCATTGGGAGCGCGGCGCGCCCGCGCCACTGATCTTCCAGGACGCCGAGCGCGCGGTGGCCGAGGAGCACTTCGCCGCCGCCGACGCCTTCCTGTCCGAGCACGACCTCGCCTGGCACGACATCGACCTGGTCGGCATGCATGGCCAGACCGTGCTGCACGAGCGGCCGGCGGAGGGGCGTCCCGGCCGCACCGTGCAACTGGGCGACGGGACGCTGCTGGCGCAGCTCACCGGCCGGCCGGTGGCCTTCGACTTCCGCAGCGCGGATATCGCCGCGGGCGGGGAGGGCGCGCCGATCGCCCCGGTCTATCACCTGGCCCGTCTGCGCGAGTCCAAAATACAGGCGCCGGCGGTGGTGCTGAACCTCGGTGGCGTGGCCAACATCACCCATTGGCGGGGCGGCGAGGATGTCGTGGCCTTCGACACCGGTCCGGCCAATGGGATGCTCGACCTGCTGATGCAGAGCCGCGGCGCGGGGCGGTACGATCCGGATGGCAAGTACGCCAGCGTCGGCCTGGTCGACGATGCGTTGCTGCGGGCCCTGCTGGCCCATCCCTAC
>NZ_DATAGM010000457.1:0-16031 GCF_036263695.1 Phenylobacterium sp. | reverse complement strand
AGGGGCCGCTCGGCCCTCGCCGGCGGCTCCGGCTCGGGCGCGGCGCGCCGACGCTGGGCCTCGGCGAGCAGCGCGCCGAGGCGCCGGTCGCGGGCGCTGAGCTCGAGCACGTCCTCCCCGCCCGCCTGGGCCGCCGGGGCGCGGGCGGCAGGCGACCGCGTCGCCGCGGATTGGGCGGCGGCGGTCAGCGTCTCCAGCTTCGAGGCCAGCTCGCGGCCCTTCTTGATGCGGTCGGACAGCAGCTCCATGGCCTCGTCGCCGCCGGCGCGCAGTTCGGCCAGGCCCCGTTCGGCCCGGGCCGCGGCGGCGTTGAGGTCGGCGACGGCCTTCGCGAAGCCGGCCTGGCTCTCGCGCAGGGTCTTCAGCCGCCCGTTCAGCCGCCACCCCATGGCCAGGGCGGCGGCCAGCAGCGCGGCCAGCAGCAGGTTGAGCCCGATCGCGACAGCGCTCATGAGGACCTCTGCACGGCGCGGCGGGCGTGGGGCGACAGGGGCGCCTCCACCCGGACGGCGATGTGGTGGTTGCGCCGACCCATCCGGCCGACGGTGAGCGGGATCGACCCGGCGCGGAGTTCGACCGCGCTGTCGGGCGTGGCGTTGAGCATCAGGGTGTCCCCCTCCTTCAGCGCCAGCACGTCCTTGAGCGGGATCTGCAGCTCGTCGAGGACCGCGCGCACCTCCATCTGCGTGGTCCACAGCTCGGTGGCGAGGTGGCCTTCCCAGATGTTGTCGCGGCCGAACTTCTCGCCCATGAACTGCTGCAGCAGCAGTTTGCGGACGGGTTCGAGCGTGGCGTAGGGCAACAGGAGCTCGATTCGGCCGCCCCGGTCCTCCATGTCGATGCGCAGCTTGACCAGGATGGCCGCGTTGTTCGGTCGCGCGATGGCGGCGAAGCGCGGGTTGGTCTCCAGCCGGTCCAGCGTGAAGTTGATCGGCGCGGAGGGACGCAGCGGCTGGAAGGCGGTCTTGGCGTCGGCGAGGATCACCTCGACCATCTTCTGCACCAGCACCCGCTCGATGGTGGTGTAGGGGCGGCCTTCGATGCGCATGGCCGCGGTGCCGCGCCGGCCGCCCAGCAGCACGTCGACGATCGAGTAGATCAGGTTCGAATCGACGGTCAGCAGGCCGTAGTTGTCGAGCTCCTCGGCCTGGAAGACCGACAGGATGGCCGGCAGCGGGATCGAGTTCAGATAGTCGCCGAACCGGATCGAGGAGATGTTGTCGAGCGAAACCTCGACGTTGTCCGAGGTGAAGTTGCGCAGCGACGTCGTCATCAGCCGCACGAGGCGGTCGAAGACGATCTCCAGCATCGGCAGGCGCTCGTAGGAGACCAGCGCTGAGTTGATGATGGCCCGGATGCCGGTCCGCTCGGCGGCCTCGTCCTCAGTGAGGTCGAAGCCCAGCAGGCTGTCGATCTCGTCCTGGTTGAGGATCCGCTCCGCGCCCATCAAGGCTTCGGGATCGGGGGTGTCCTCCCAGCCGTCGGCGGCGGCGGCCTCGCCCTTCTCGGCGGCCTCGGCGTTGGCGGCGGCGGCGGCGGCGATGGCCGCTAGGGGGTCGATCTGGTCACTCATGGCGGGGCGTCACGAGGCGCGGAAAGCGCCTAGTTGATCAGCATCTCCTCGATGAGCACGGCGTTCACCTTGGCCGGCGCGACCACAAGGTTCACCCGCCGCAGGATCTCCATGCGCAGCTGATAGCTGCCCTGGCTGCCGTTCAGGTCCTCGGGGCGCAGCTCGCGCAGGAAGGTCTGGAACATGTCCTGGAGCCTCGGCATGTTCGGATCCAGCACCTCGACGGTGTGCTCGTCCGGCAGCTCGAAGGTCAGCTTCAGCTTCAGGAAGGTCGGCCGCCCGTCCGCCGTCTGCATGTTCACGACGATGTCGGGCAGGGTGTAGAACGTGACGCCGTCGGGTCCCTCGCGGATCACCGCCGCGCCGGGCTCGGCCTTGCCGCCCTTGGCATCGTGGCCGCCCTTCTTCTCCTTCTTCTTCGGCTTGGCCTTCTCGCCATGGGCGTCGGCCTTTTCGCCCTTCGGGGCGAGGAACATGTAGGCCGCGCCGCCCCCGCCGCCGAGCACCACCAGGGCGCCGGCGGCGCCCATCAGGATCAACTTCAGCGGAGGCTTCTTCTTGCCCTCCGGGGCCTCGCCTTCGGCGCCTTCGGCCTCGGGGACCTCGGCCTCGGCGGCCTCGGCCTCTTCCGGCTTCGGCTTCTTTTTCCCGAACACGCGCGCGTTCCTTAGATTCCTTGTCCGCTCGTGTGTGCGCCCGATTGGTTAACGGGTCGTTTTTAGAGCTTGTTAAGGCGGCAATTCCCGGCCCGGAAATTTCCGCCGACCGGCCGCCGTTAACCTTGTTTTCCGCTGATTAGATTGGGTTTTCAGACTGGCCCGAAGCTTGCAGCAAGCCTTGCGACCAAACTGTCGCAACGGGCCCCAAGCTTTACGATGGACAACGCGCTCTACGTCGGACTTTCGCGGCAGATCCTGCTGCGCCGCGAGCTCGACATCGTGGCCAACAACATCGCCAACGCCGACACCACCGGCTTCAAGGTCGAGTCGCTGATGGCGCGGGCCGAGCCGGCCGCTCCGGCCCACACCGCCGATGGGCCCAAGCCGGTGAAGTTCGTCGTCGCCAACGGCGTGGCCCGCGACTTCGGCCAGGGCGCCTTGCGTCAGACGGGCGGCAGTTTCGACCTGGCGATCGAAGGTATGGGCTTCTTCCAGGTCGACACCGCCGAGGGCCCCCGGTTCACCCGCGACGGCCGCTTCCGCTTGGACGACACCGGCCGGGTCGTCAGCCAGACCGGCCATCCGGTGCTCGGCGACGGCGGCGAGGAGATCCTCGTCGACCCGACCCGCGGCGCGGTCGCCATCGCCAAGGACGGCACGCTGAGCCAGGGCCAGGAGCGGGTCGGCAAGATCGGCGTCTTCACCTTCGACGACCTGACGGTCCTCGAGAAAACCGGCGACAACCAGCTGAAGAACGCCTCCAACCTGCAGCCCCAGCCGGCCGCCGACGCGGTCGTCCGCCAGGGCTTCCTGGAAGGCTCCAACGTCAATCCCATCGTCGAGATCACCCGGATGATCGAGGTCAGCCGGGCCTACCAGTCGATCACCAAGATGATGGATTCCGAACAAGAACTGGCCCGCCGCTCGGTCGAGCGGCTGGGTCGCGTGCAGTAAGAGGAAGGGCTCAAGCGATGCAGGCTCTGCGCACCGCAGCCACGGGCATGAGCGCCCAGCAGCTGAACGTCGATCTGATCTCCAACAACATCGCCAACATGAACACCGTCGGCTTCAAGCGCCAACGGGCCGAGTTCCAGGACCTGCTCTACCAGACGCTGGAGATGCCGGGCGCGCAGTCCTCCGACCAGGGCACCGTGGTGCCGACTGGGGTGCAGATCGGGGCCGGCGTGAAGGCGGGCTCCACCTACCGTATCCACCAGCAGGGCTCGCTGACCCGCACCGACAACCCCTACGACCTGGCGATCGGCGGCCGCGGCTTCTTCCAGGTGCAGATGCCCTCGGGCGAGATCGGTTACACCCGGGCCGGCAACTTCTCGGTCAACAACGAGGGCCTGCTGGTCACCGAGGACGGCTACGCCATCGAGCCGGCGATCAACGTCCCGGCCGACGCCACGAACGTCTCCATCTCCAAGACCGGCCAGGTCCAGGCCGCCACCGCCGGCCAGACGGAGCCGCAGGTGCTGGGCCAGCTCGAACTGGCCACCTTCGTCAACGAGGCCGGGCTGATGGCCATCGGCGACAACCTCTACCTGGAGACCACCGCCTCCGGCGCGGCCACCGTGGGCGCGCCGGGCGCGGAGGGCGTCGGCGACCTGATCCAGGGCCACATCGAAAGCTCCAACGTCGATGCGGTGAGCGAGATCACCGCCCTGATCGTCGCCCAGCGCGCCTACGAGATGAACTCCAAGGTCATCTCCGCGGCCGACGAGATGCTGCAGACCGCCAACCAGGTGAGCCGCTGATGGTTCGCCAGGTGAGGACCTGGGCCGGCGTCGTGGCCGGGCTGGCCGGCGTGGTGTGGGCCTCCTGGGCCTGCGCCGGCACACCCGTGGTGCTCAAGGCCGAGACGCTGGACGACGATGGCATGGTCACCCTGGGCGAGCTGTTCGACGGCGCCGGCGAGGCGTCCAGCGTGCCGGTGGCGGCCAAGCCCGGCCGCTCGGTGGTGCTGAACGCCGCCGCGGTGCAGTCGCTGGCCCGCCGCTCCGGCCTCGACTGGGCCAACGCCCAGGGCGTGCGCCTGATCGCCGTCCGCTCGGGCGAGGCCGCGAGCGCCGCCCCGGCCGCGGTGTCCCGCGCCAACGTGGAAGTCCTGACCTACGCCCGCAGCCTCTCGGCCGGCGAGATCGTGGCCCCCGAGGACCTGGTCTGGGCCAAGGTCGCCGCCGCCCCGGCCGACGCGCCCAGCGACGCCGAACGGGTGATCGGCCTGGCCGCCAAGCGCCCCTTGAGAGCCGGCGCCGCAGTCTCGGCCCGCGACGTCTCCGCACCGCAGGTGATCAAGAAGGGCGAGATGGTGCTGGTCACCTACGCCGACGGCCAGATCACCCTCACCCTGCAGGCCAAGGCCGTCGGCTCCGCCGCCGCCGGCGAGACCTTCAACGTCCAGAACCCCAGTTCCAACAAGGTGCTGCAGGCGCTCGCCACCGGCCCCGGGGAGGCCCTCGTCGGCCCCGCGGCGGTCCAGCTCCGCGCCCGCTCCTTCGCGTCCCGCTAGAGGCCCATCCCCATGCGTCCGCTCCTGATCGCCCTCGCCGCCCTGGCCCCGCTCTGCGCCTGCACCACCGTCAAGGAGGCCGTGCAGGGCCCCGACCTGACGCCGGTGCGCTACCCGGCCGCCCTGGTGCCCCAGCAGCAGGAGGTGATGAGCCTGGCCTCGTCGCGCGAGCCGGCGCCGCAGCCGGCCTCGGCCAACTCCCTGTGGCGCTCGGGCGCGCGGGCCTTCTTCAACGATCAGCGGGCCAATCGGGTGGGCGACATCCTGACGGTGCAGATCGAGATCGACGACTCGGCCAAGACCACCAACGCCACCAGCTCCTCGCGCACCGCCAACACCCAGGCGGGGGTCGAGAACTTCTTTGGCCTGGAGTCGAGCCTCGGCCGGGTGTTCCCCGGCGGCTTCGATCCGGCCAACGCCATCAACACCGGCTCGACCACCTCCAACGCCGGCGCCGGCTCGGTGAACCGGGCCGAGAAGATCAACCTGACCATCGCCGCGGTGGTCACCGCCGTGCTGCCCAACGGCAACATGATGATCCAGGGCACCCAGGAGGTGCGGACCAACTACGACGTGCGCCAGCTGGCGGTCAGCGGCATCGTGCGGCCGGAGGACATCTCCAGCGCCAACACCATCCGCCACACTCAGATCGCCGAGGCGCGGATCAGCTACGGCGGCCGCGGCGACATCAGCCGCGTGCAGAAGACCCCGGCCGGGCAATCGATCGTCGAGCGGTTCACTCCGTTCTGATCCACGTCAATGAACCTCTGCCGCTCTCAATAGTTAATGAGTGACGTCCGGGAGCGTCACTCATGCGCCGTCGCGCTGTTCTTACCCTCGTTGCATCCTGCTTCGTCGTCGCCTGCGCCAGCCAGGGCCAGGGCGCCCTGCCGGGGCTCGCCTGGTCGCTCTACGAGAGCGAGGGGGAAGGCGCCAAGCTCGCCTACGGCGCGCCGGCCAGCGACAACGTCGTCCTGATGCTCACCTGCCAGCCGCATTCCGGCCAGGTGATGGTCTCGGCGACCACCTCCGACGAATCGGCGCTGATCCGGCTGAAGTCGGCCGGTCAGACCGGCGACTTCTTCGGCGAGGCCGGCCCCTCGGGCATCGGCGGCGGCGCCTATGTGGAAGCCTCGGCTCCGGCTGACCACCCCGCCCTGGCGCGGTTCGCGCGCACCGGCGAGCTGTCGCTGGAGGAAGCGCACCACTCGGCCCGGCTGCCGGTGCGGATCGCCGAGCGCGGCCGGATCCGCGACTTCTTCGCCGCCTGCCAGGCCCAGGCCTGATCCTCATCGGAGCGAGGCTGCGCGTCGCACTGGACCGGCGCGGGCGCGATGCTAGCTTGGCCGCATGAAAACCCTCCCCGTTCTCGCCGCGCTGGCCGTGCTCAGCGCCCTTCCCGCTCAGGCCCAGGAGTTCCAGTGGCGCTTCCGCACCAGCCCCGGCCATAGCCACCTGGTGTTCGGCCCTGAGGGCAGCGACGTGGGCGACCTGTGGTTCCGCTGCCGCGACGCCAGCAACCGCGTCGTCGTCGCCTTCAACGTCGAGCGCCGGATCGGCGTCGAGCTGCGGGGCACCAGCTACTATGACGAGGCCGGCCGCCCGGCTCCCTGGCCGGTGCGGGTGACCGTCGCCTCCGGCCGCCACCGCGCCGCCCTCAGCGGCCAGGCGCACCACGACGAGGCCCGGCAGGCCTCCTTCATCACCGCCGACTTCCCGATGGGCGGGCCGGTGCTGTCTGAGTTCGGCCGCAGCGGCGAGTTCGCCGCCACCGCCTTCGGCGAGACCACCAGCACCCCACGGGCCCCCGCGGAGCTGGTGCGCCAGTTCCTCGAGGCCTGCCAGCCCTGATGCGGGCCGCCCTCCTTTCGCTCGCCCTGCTCCTCGCCGGGGGCGCCGCCCAGGCGCAAGAGGCCGATCCCGCGCCTCGCTGGATCGGCGCGGTGGAGAAGACCGAGGCGCACCTGACCTACGCCGTGCCCGAGTCCGATGAGGTGGAGCTGTCGCTCAGTTGCACCCGCAAGACGGGCCAGATCCGGATCCTGTTCCCGGTCGAGCAGCGACTGGCGGCGACCCTGCGCGGCTCCACCTGGCTGGACAAGGTGGGTCGCCCGGCGCCGTGGCCAGTGAGCGTCACCGTGACCTCGGGCGTGCAGTCCACCACTGTTCGCGGTCAGGCAGACGCCGACGAGCTGGCCGGCGGCTCCACCGTCACCGTCGAGCTCACCGACCGCGCCCCGGTGATGCAGGCCTTCGCCAAGACCGGCGAGCTGCGGGTGGCGGCGCTCGGAACCACCGTCTCCGTGCCTCCTGCGCCCCGCCGCGACGCAAGCAGGCTGGTAAGGGCCTGTCGTTAGTTGCGGGGTGACTGGTTGCGCCCGCAAGGCGCTGCCTGTCACCGTTCCGCGCCGGGGGCCTGCACTCATAAGCGGATGAGCACCGGACACTGCGAAGATCCGAGAAGGGTGGTTAGCGGACATTCAGTCAGGGGAGGAGCTGGCCCCGCGCAGCTGCGAGCCGCCTCCCGCTGTCCGTCATCTTTGTTCGTTGCGCCCGTAGACCCGGCCGTTGCGCTTGCCGATAACAGAGGTTCTCATCTGTCGTTTCCGTGGGTTGGCGGGCGCCGCCGGGGGGACCGCGCCGCTTAAAGTGGCTAAGCCGTTGCGTTGCCGCGTCGACGGCGGATCAGCGCGTCGAGGCTCCACGCGCCGGGGCCGGCGAAGATCAGGTAGAAGAAGGCGAAGCAGAACATGATCGCCGTCTCGCCCTGGTTGAGGACAGGCCAAAAGCCCTGCGTCGCATGACCCATGAAGTAGGCCGCAGCCATCGTGCCCGATGCGAGGAACGCGGCAGGGCGGGTGAAGAGGCCGAGCACGATCAGAGTTCCGGTGACGAGCTCAATGACGCCGGCGGCGACGATGATCGGGGGGAGCGGGCCAGGCATGGGCATAGCCGCGGGAAAGGCGAAGAACTTCATCGTTGCATGCTGCAGCATCAGCAACGCGGTCATAACCCGGAGCGCGGCGAGCGCGTGGGGCGACCATCTCTCGAGTTTGGACATCATTATCACTCCTGAGGTTGGCGCTTACTGCGCGGTTGGGGCTTCGCCGAAGCGGAAGCTGGAGGCGGTGATGCCGCCGAACAGATCTTTCTGGTGATAGACGACCACGCCGGGCTCGTTCTCAGCAGCTCCAACGGCGGCCATCAGGGGCACGAGGTGGTCTTCCTGTGGGTGAGCGGCGCGAGCGAGCGGCGCCCGCTCCCACTCGACCAGGCGCGAGCTCCGCTCCTCCGGTGAGGCCTTCGTCAAGGTGTCGTGCAGCCAAGCGTCGAACACGCGAGACGGCTCGGCTCCAACGTCGCTGCGGGCGTCCCGGAGGTTGTGGTAACTCAGGCCGCTGCCAATGATCAGCACGCCCTCGTCACGCAACGGCGCAAGCAGGCGGCCGAGCCGCACATGGAGCTCCGGGTCGTAGCTGACGTCTATAGACAGCTGCACGAGGGGAATGTCCTCCCCCGGATAGAGCGGCTTCATGACACTGAACGTGCCGTGGTCGTAACCCCGCTGCGGGTCGAGCCGCGCCGCAATGCCGCCCTCGGACAGCAGCTGCTGCACTCGCGCTGCAAGGTCGGGCGAACCGGGAGCCTTGTATTGGATCTCGTAGGTGTGCGGCGGGAAGCCGGAGTAGTCGTAGACCATCCCCGGCCGCTCACCGGAGGAGATGGCGAAGCCTCTCTCTTCCCAGTGGCCGGTGATGACGAGCACCGCCCGGGGCGCGTCGCCTAGCTCACGACGGATGTCCACGAGGGATTGTTCAAGCTGGTCGAACATGCGGCGGAACGGGCCGTCAAGGTAGGGCCATGGGCCACCGCCGTGGCTGATGAAATAGGTCGGCAGACGGGTCATCATGTGGATCCTTGCGGATAGCTGTTGGGGCTCAGCGCCAGTCGAAGGCGAGCGGCGCCTCGCGGAAGGCGAAGCGGTCCAGGTGGCTGGCGACGGCGCCCTTGATCGCTTGCAGCTGCTCAGGGGCCGAGGCGTCGACGCGCACGTCTAGCGCGCTCTCCAGCGCTCTGAGCGTCACTGTCGCCTCGGCAGGGAAGCTGCTTCCGCGTGCGTCCCTGGGGAAGGTGATCTTCCCCTCGGTGGGCGTGAACTCGACCGCCAGATTGTGGGACCAATGCTTGCAAAGCTGCTGCAAGTAGCGGCTGGCGCTCTTGGTCGGCACGGCTGCGGCAGCGGATTGATCATTCATTGGGGGGCTCCGTCGTTCCTGTGACGAAGAGATAGACTCGCCAGACCCCCGCCAGGAGAGATAAAAGATCGATCCCATCCATCTGGATGCGAGATAGGTTATGTTCGGAACAGTGACGCTCGATCAGCTGAAGGTGCTCGTCACCATCGAGGAGACCGGCAGCTTCTCGGCCGCTGGGCGCAAGCTGAAGCGTGCCCAATCGGCCATCAGCCACGCGGTGATGACGCTTGAGAGCCTGCAGCGCGTTCAGCTGTTCGACCGCTCAGGCCGAGCGCCGGTGCTCACGGAGGCGGGGCGGGCGCTTGCCAGCCAGGCGCGTCACGTGCTTCGGCAGGCCGAGCTGTTCGAGCGGACGGCGAGCGCCATCGCGAGCGGCCTTGAGCCGGAGCTGACGTTCTCCGTCGACAGCATGGTCCCGTCGGAGCCCGTGATCCGAACGCTTGCCATGCTTCAACAGCGGTTTCCCGACCTGACCGTGACGCTTTTCACAGAGGCGCTCGGGGGCGCCGAGCGGCGTGTGCGGTCCGGGTCCGCCGCCCTGGGCCTCTGCATGCTCTTTCCCGTCCAGGTGCAGGAACTGCAAGCCTACCCAGTCACGTCCATAGAGCTGGTCCCTGTCGTCGCCCCGTCACACCCCTTGGCGCAGGAGACGCGCCGCCTGGAACGGGAGGTGCTCGCCGAGCATGTTCAGCTGGTGCTGACGGACCCCGAGAGCCAGGGCGGCGGCCCGAGCTATAGCGTCGTCAGTCCTCGGGTATGGCGCTTCGTGGACCTTGGGCGGCGGCTGGAATTCCTGCTGGCAGGCTTTGGCTGGGCGACGATGCCGCTCCACCTCGTCGAGCCGCATCTGTGCAGCGGCTCCCTTAAACGCCTACCCATTGAGGACCCGTCCATTCTCCCGGGATCCATCCCGATTTACGCGGTGCACCAACGCGCCCGCCCGCTTGGCACCGCCGCCCGGTCCCTCCTCCACGACCTACAGCAGCTGAGCAACTGAACGTCCGCACAGGGTCGAAAGCGATCGTTCTGGTCCGCGCAGGAAGCGGACCTCGCCACGTTGTGAGTCCGCCCCTAGGCTCGCCGCCCCGCAGCCGACGCATTGTCCACACCGAGGGCGGCCAGCGCCGAGCGGACGATGCCGTCGGCGTCGAGCCCGGCCTGGGCGTACATGGCCTCGGGCTTGTCCTGGTCCTGGAAGATGTCGGGCAGGGTCAGGGTGCGGATCTTCAGGCCGCGGTCGAGGGCGCCGTGCTCGGCGAGGGCCTGCAGCACGAAGGCGCCGAAGCCGCCCATCGCCCCTTCCTCGACGGTGATCAGGCACTCGTGCTCCCGCGCCAGGCGCAGCACCAGGTCGAGGTCCAGCGGCTTGGCGAAGCGGGCGTCGGCGACGGTGGCGGTGTAGCCGCGGGCGGCCAGCAGGTCTGCGGCGCGCAGCGACTCGGCCAGCCGCGTGCCGAAGGAGAGGATGGCGACGGCGTTGCCCTCGCGCACGATGCGGCCCTTGCCGATCTCCAGCGGCTCGGCGAGGTCCGGGATGGCGACACCGGTCCCCTCGCCGCGCGGATAGCGGAAGGCGCTCGGGCGATCGTCGATGGCGGCCGCGGTGGCGACCATGCGCGCGAGTTCGGCCTCGTCGGCGGCGGCCATCACAACCATGCCCGGCAGCGCGCCCATGTAGCCGACGTCGAATGAGCCGGCATGGGTCGGCCCGTCGGCGCCCACCAGCCCCGCCCGATCGATGGCGAAGCGCACCGGCAGCCGCTGAATGGCCACGTCGTGCACCACCTGGTCGTAGCCCCGCTGCAGGAAGGTGGAATAGATCGCCGCGAAGGGCTTCATGCCGTCGGCCGCCAAACCTGCGGCGAAGGTCACAGCGTGCTGCTCGGCGATGCCGACGTCGAACATCCGCTCCGGAAAGCGCCTGGCGAACAGGTCGAGGCCGGTGCCGCTATCCATGGCCGCGGTGATGGCGACGATCTTGTCGTCCCGCTCGGCCTGCTTGATCAGCTCTGAGGCGAACACCTTGGTGTAGCTGGGCGGGCCGCCCGAGCCCTTGGACTGCTCGCCCGTGACGACGTTGAACTTCTGGACCCCGTGGTACTTGTCGGCGGCGTTCTCGGCCGGGGCGTAGCCCTTGCCCTTCTGGGTGACCACGTGGACCAGCACCGGCCGGTCCTTGATCTCGCGGGCGTTCCTCAGCACCGGCACCAGGGCCTCGAGGTCGTGCCCGTCGATGGGGCCGACGTAGTAGAAGCCCAGCTCTTCGAAGAAGGTCCCGCCGGTGACCATGCCGCGGGCGAACTCCTCGGCCTTGCGGGCCGCTTCCTGCAGCGGCTTGGGGAAGGCTTTGGCCATAGACTTGCCGACCCGGCGGATCTGGCGGTAGCCGCCGCCGGAGACGAGGCGGGCCATGTAGGCGCTCATCCCGCCCACCGGGGGCGCGATCGACATGTCGTTGTCGTTGAGCACGACGGTCAGCTGCTTGGTGGTCTCGGCGGCGTTGTTCATCGCCTCGTAGGCCATGCCGGCGCTCATCGAGCCGTCGCCGATCACCGCCACCACCGAATTGTCCCGGCCCTCGCGATCGCGGGCGGCGCAGAAGCCAAGCGCGGCCGAGATCGAGGTCGCCGCGTGCGCCGCGCCGAACGGATCGTATTCGCTCTCCGCCCGCTTGGTGAAGCCCGACAGCCCCCCGCCCTGGCGCAGGGTGCGGATACGGTCGCGGCGGCCGGTGAGGATCTTGTGCGGATAGGCCTGGTGGCCGACATCCCAGATCAGGATGTCCTTGGGCGTCTGGAAGACGTGGTGGAGGGCCACCGTCAGCTCGACGACGCCCAGGCCCGCGCCCAGGTGCCCGCCGGTGTGGCTCACGGCTTCGATGGTCTCGGCGCGCAGCTCGGCCGCCAGCTGGTGCAGATCGCCCTGCGCCAGCCGGCGGACATCGGCGGGCGAATTGACCTTGTCGAGGAGGGGGGCGTGGGTCATCGGGGCTCTGGGCTGTCCCAAATCAATTGCGGCGCTCTAGCACGAAATCCACGCTAGCCCGCAGGATTTCGGCCTGGCGGCCAAAGGGGTCGAGGTGGGCCTTGGTCTGCTCGGCGAGCAGGGCGAGCCGCTCCTTCGCGGCCTCGGCGCCGAGTAGAGTCACATAGTTGGTCTTGCCCTTCTCCGCATCCTTGCCCGCCCGCTTGCCGAGCTTTTCCGGGTCGCCCTCCGCGTCCAGCAGGTCGTCGACGATCTGGTAGGCCAAGCCGAGGTCCTGGGCGAAGCCCATCAGGGCGTGGCGCTCGGCCTCGGCCGCATGCGCCACCACCAGCGGCAGCTCGAAGGCGCAGGCGATCAGGGCGCCGGTCTTCATCCGCTGCATCCGGGCCACGCCGCCGAGGTCCCCCCCGACGCCGACCATGTCGATCATCTGGCCGCCGACCATGCCCCGCGCGCCGCTTGCCAGCGCCAGCTTGAGGATCAGCTCCGAACGGATCGAGCCGTCCTTGTGGGTGTCCGGATGGGCGAGGATCTCGAAGGCGACGGTCTGCAAGGCGTCGCCGGCCAGCACGGCGGTCGCCTCGTCATAGGCCTTGTGCACCGTCGGCCGGCCGCGGCGCAGGTCGTCGTCGTCCATGCACGGCAGGTCGTCGTGGATCAGGCTGTAGGCCTGGATGCACTCCAGCGCGCAGGCGGCGCGCAGCACCGGCCGCTCGTCCAGCTCGAACATCCGGCCGGTCTCGATGGCGAAGAAGGTGCGCAGCCGCTTGCCCGGCCCCAGCACCGCGTAGCGCATGGCCTCGGTCAGCCGCGACTCGGGGCCGTCGGCGCGGGGCAGCAATTCGTCGAGGGCGACGGTCACCAGATCCGCCGCCTCCGCCACACGCCTGGCGAGGTCGAGCATCAGCCGAACTCGGCCGGCTCGACGCCCTGGGGTCCCCCCTGACCCATGACGATCTTCTCGACCCGCAGCCGCGCGGCCTCCAGCCGCTTCTCGCAGTGGGCCTTCAGGAGCGCGCCGCGCTCGTACATCTGGATCGACTGCTCGAGCGGCGCCTGGCCGGACTCCAGCCTGGCGACGATGGATTCGAGCTCGGCCAGCGCCTGTTCGAACGAGAGGGTTTCGATGTCGGGGGCCTCGGCCATGACGCTCCTTTCCGCGAGCCGGCAACCTAGAGAGCGGGCGCGGGCCCCGCAACGGGGCGAAGGCCAGGTGCGCCGAAAAGGCGCCGGAGGTGCACATCTCTTCTCTCCTCTCCCACTCGTAGGAGAGGAAAGACTCCCGCTAGACCCGCTGGAACTTGCGCATCGACCAGTACTTGTAGCCCTGGCTCAGGACGCAGCGCCAACCTCTGCGGCGCAGGGCGCGGCCGATCATGAAGTTGAAGAAGCCGTGGGCCAGGACGACCACGTCCTCGCCGCCCTCGGCCATGTCGATCAGCATCTCGGCCGCCTCCTCGGCTCGCCGGACGGCCTGGGCGCGGGTCTCCTCGCCTTCATGGTGGTTGAAGCACCACCACCAGACCCGGGCGAAGAAGCCCCAGAACTTGGGGGACATCTTGATCCAGGACGGCCAGTTGGGCGGCGGCAGCGGCGCCTCGACCAGGAGGTCGTGCTGGGCGAACTGGCGCTCTCCGGCCAGGGCCTTGGCGCTCTCGATGGAGCGCAGCCGCGTGGAGGAGACCAGGGCCCCGCACCTGGCGACGAATTGCATCAGTTCGTCCGGCGGCGTCTGGCCAGGCAGGATGCCGAGCACCTCGTAGCTGGCCCAGAAGCGGCGGTATTCCTGGGCCGAGAGCAGCACCTTGCGCGACAGCGCCGGCTCGCCGTGGCGGGCCAGCACGATCGCGCCGGCCCTCTGGGCGACGGCTTTGGGCGGCGCGGCGGTCAGGGCGTCTGCCATCGGTTCGGAAATTATGCGCCTCGCCCCACGAGAGCCAACCATGGCCCCGTTACGCCTCCTGCAGCGCCCGCACGTGCGCCAGCGCCGAACGGCCCAGCGCCTCCAGGTCGTATCCGCCCTCGAGCGAGGAGACAACCCGGCCCTTGGCGTGGGTCCGCGCGACGTCCAGCACCGCCCGGGTGGCCCAGGCGAAGTCCTCTTCGCTGAGATTCTGACCGCCGTCGGCGCCGCCGATCGGGTCGCGCTGATGGGCGTCGAAGCCGGCCGAGACGATGATCAGGTCGGGCGCGAAGCCGTCCACGTGGCTCATCAGCTTGAGGAATTCGGCGCGCCACAGGCTGGCGGGCGATCCCACCGGCACGACCGCGTTGCAGATGTTGGACGCCGCCGGCTCGGAGGGATGACCGGTGCCCGGCCACATCGGCCACGACTGGACGGAGGCGAAGAACAGCCCCTCTTGCTCCGAAAAGGCCGCCTGGGTTCCGTTGCCGTGATGCACGTCGAAATCGACCACAGCCACCTTCGAAAGCCCCGCCTCCTGCGCCGCCTTCGCCGCCACGGCGACGTTCGAGAAGATGCAGAAGCCCATCGGCAGGCCGGGCTCGGCATGGTGGCCTGGCGGACGGACCGCGCAAAAGGCCCGCTCCACCTCGCCCGCGGCGACATCGCGCACGGCGGACACGACGGCGCCGGCGGCCCGCCGCGCAGCGATCAGGCTGCCGGCCGACATCGCGGTGTCGGGATCGAGTTGCCGAAGACCTGCTGTCGGGGCGGCCGCGAGGATCGCCTCGATGTAGGCCTTGTCGTGGACGCGCTCGAGGTCGGCCAACTCGGCGAGCGGGGCGTCCATCAGTTCCAGGTCGAGGTCGGAGGCGTCCTCGAGGGAGTCGATCACCGCCTTCAGGCGCGCCGGACGCTCCGGGTGGCCGTCTCCGGGGCGGTGGTCGAGCATGTCCGGGTGCGTGTAGAGAGCGACAGACATGTGGCCATTCTAGCGCGGATCACCGTCCTTTCGATGCAAGAACCGACAATCCGCCGGGCCGGGTCCGCCGACGCCGCCCGGCTGGCCGACCTCGGGGCGGCGACCTTCACCGACACCTTCGCGCATCTCTATCCGCCGGAGGACCTGGCGCACTTCCTGGCGGAGACCCACGCCGAGGGCGCTCACGCCGAGATCCTGGCCGATCCGCGCCAGGCGGTCTGGCTGGCGATGGCGGCCGACCGGCCGGTCGGCTACGCGCACGCCGGCCCCTGCAACCTGCCGCATGCCGACGTCACCCCTCGCTGCCTGGAGCTGAAGCGCCTCTATGTGCTGAAGCCCTGGCAAGGGGCGGGCCTGGCCGCGCGGCTGATGGACGAAGCCATGGGGTGGATGACGGCTCGGGAGCCGCCGGGCGTCTTTCTCGGCGTCTGGTCGGAGAACCACCGCGCCCAGCGGTTCTACGCCCGCTACGGCTTCCGGGCGATCGGCGAGTACGAATTCCCCGTCGGGGCGAGCCGAGATCAGGAATTCATCTACAAGCTGCACGCTGCGCATAGAAATTCTACATGAGGGGCAACTTGGGCTGAACGCGCGCCCAGTTTTTCGCCCAGAACCCCCTACTTCCGCAGATTTATTGCGTAGAATTAACGTGAGACACTTTGACGGAAGACCCCTGGTTTGCGATTTTGCCCTGGGGGAAGGCATCTGTAGGCGGCGGGAGTGATGGTGCGGATTGGCTATGTGCGTCTGCGCGACGAAGCGTCGGCAGAAGACAGTGGGACTCTCAAGGCGATCGGCTGCCACGTGGTGCGGGCCGAGGAGCCGGCGAGCCCCTACGACTCCGGCGCCTCCGTGCTGACCGCGATCCTCGATTTCATCGGCGACGGCGACCAGCTGGTGGTCACCCGGCTGGAGCACCTGGCCCACTCCACCCGCACGGTGCTGGAGGTGATCGACCGCCTCGAGGAGAAGGGTGCGAGCCTCTATGTCGTCGAACCCGAGATCACCACCCAGGGCGAGGGCGGAAAGGCGCTGCGGGCCGTGCTGCAGGCGGTGGCGGGCGTCGAGCGCCCCCTGCCCATGCGCCGCCGCCGCACCGCGCCCCCGGCCCACGAGATCCGCGCCCTGCAGCAGGCCGGCCACGGTCCCGTCGAGATC
>NZ_DATAGM010000456.1:0-9140 GCF_036263695.1 Phenylobacterium sp. | reverse complement strand
CAAAGCTCTCGCGGCGTTCGCCGCGCCAAGCCTTGTAGTATTCGTCGTACTGCCGCTGCTGCTCGGTGCGCCAGCGGCGGTACTCCTCGTCGTGGCGGCGCAGTTGAGCGTCGCGCCAGTGGGTGTAGTGCGGCTCGAACTCGTCGTCGTGGGGATGGAAGCCGTAATCATGCGGCACGCCGAATTCCTCCATCGCCCGGTCCTGGCTATCGAGATGGCTGTCGCCGTAGGCGCCGCCGTCGTCGCGCCAGGTGACGTGGCCGCCGCCGCCGCGTTGTTGATCGCCGCGGAACGGCGGGTCGCCCCGGTCGTCCTGGCCGAACCGTTCCTCGAGGCGACGGCCGGCTGCGCCGTCGGTGGTCCGCTGGACGATCGACGAGGATCGCGCGAAGTCGCCGCCGGCGCCGCCATAGCCGCCATGCGCCTCCATGCCATACTCCTGGCCGCCGTAGCCAAGCGGGTCACGGCCGCCTGCGCGGCCCTGGTCGCGCTCGGGGCGCGAGCCACCGCTGACCTGTTGGCGCCAACGGTCCTGGTCGCGGCCTGGTCCGTATTGAGCCCGGTCCTGATCGTAGCGGCTGCCGGCCCGCTCGGCTCGCCAGGCCTCGGCGTCGCCAGTGGCGCCCGGATAGTCGCCGAGCCGGCCGCGTTGGTTCTGAGCGCCGTAACGCGCCTCCTCGCCGCCGAAGCGGCCACGGTCCTCGAACGAGCGGCGCTCGGCCCCGCCCATGCGGCGCTGCGGGTCGCGGTCCATTTCGCGCCGCCGGCGCTCGTACTCTTCGTATTCCCGGTTGCTGCGGAAGTCGTCGCGGCCAGGCATCTCGCTGTCCCTTGTCTTGGCGTTGGTCCTCGGGGGCTCAACCGCTGACGCTGGGGCTTGTTCCGATTTGGCCACGCTCGCCCGGCAGGCGAACCTGCGCCGTAATGTCACCTGTTTGATTAACCGGTATGAGGTACGACTCGCGTGCAGGCTGTGGGAACCGCCATGACGCGCAAAGAGATCGACCAGGCTAAACTCGACGCCGTCTCCCAGCGTTTGAGGGAGATGTTCCAGGCTGTTGAAGCGATGCCGATCCCCGACCGGCTGATGTCGATCATCGACCAGTTGGACGAAGGCGAGGATGCGGGCGCCGCGCCTCTCCGGGCGGTGAATAGGGCTTCACGCTCGGCCTAGCGGCCGGCCACCGCGAACTCGCTGGCCATCACGTCGGTGGCGTCCTCGGCGTCCATGATCTTCAGCAGACGCGCGCGGGCGCGATTGACCCGACTCTTGATGGTGCCGAGCGCGCAGCCGCAGATCTCGGCGGCTTCCTCGTAGGAGAGGCCCGCCGCGCCGACCAGAATCAGCGCCTCTCGATGTT
The DNA here is from genome assembly GCF_036263695.1 of Phenylobacterium sp. Lineage (GTDB taxonomy): Bacteria > Pseudomonadota > Alphaproteobacteria > Caulobacterales > Caulobacteraceae > Phenylobacterium. The sequence continues at coordinate 7,779 of NZ_DATAGM010000456.1, read as the reverse complement.
CGTCCGGGAGTTGGGCGAGCGCCGCCTGCAGCGTGCGCATGGCCACGCTCCAATCCTGGGTGGCCGGCGCCTTCAGGCCGCTGGCGTACTCGCCGGCCTCGTCGCGCACCTCGCGCCGGCGGCGGATCACATTGGTGTAGTAGGTGTTCCGGAGGATGGTGAAGAGCCAAGCCCTGAGATTGGTGCCGGGCTCGAACTTCTCACGGTTGGTCCAGGCCTTGATCAGGGTGTCCTGCACCAGGTCGTCGGCGTCGGACCCGTTGTGGCTGAGCGACCAGGCGAAAGCGCGCAGGGCGGGGATCAGCGAAACCACCTCGTCGCGCCAGTTGATAGGCGAGGTCATGGCGGCCCTCCGATTACTTCGCCCCGATAGTTCCGGCCCGCTCCCGGCGGTCGTTGAACGTACCGCCACTCCTTACGTTCCGGCCCTTTCGCGGTGGAAAACCCACCTATTTCGGGAACTTCCGAGAAACCGTGGCGTTGGGCGCCGACCACGCTAAGCTTCTCCTTGGATCGGGGGCCCGCGTTCCCCAAATATGGACCTTGCGGCGAGGAGAAGGCATGCCCCCGTCCGAGTACGCCGGTCCAATGCGCCCCTCGCCGGAGGCTGAATGCGAGGCCCTGCAACGGTACCGCCAGGTGCGGGCCCGGACGCTGGAACTCGCGCGACCGCTCAGCCCGGAAGACCAGGTCGTCCAGTCGATGCCGGACGCCAGTCCGACCAAGTGGCACCTGGCGCACACCACCTGGTTCTTCGAGACCTTCATCCTGAAGCCGCTGGTCCCCGGCTACCGGGCCTTCGACGAGCGCTACGGCTATCTCTTCAACTCCTATTATGAGGCGGTGGGCGACCGTCATCCGAGACCGCTGCGCGGCCTGATCACCCGCCCGGCGTTGGAGGAGGTGCTGGCCTACCGCGCCCGGGTCGACCAGCACATGGAGCTGCTGCTGGAAGAGGGCGGCGCGCCTGAGCTGCTGGAGCTCGGCCTGGCGCACGAGGAACAGCATCAGGAGCTCATCCTGATGGACATCTTGCACCTATTCGCCCAGTCGGCGCTGAGCCCCGCTTACCGGCCCGCGCCCGCGGCGGCCGTGAGCGAGCCGGCGGACGAAGCTGCGTGGCTCGAGTTCGAGGGCGGGCTGGTGGAGATCGGACACCCCGGCGAGGCGTTCGCCTTCGACAACGAGGGGCCGCGACACAAGGTCTGGCTGGAGCCTTATCGGTTGGCGGACCGGTTGGTCACCAACGGCGACTGGCTGGCCTTCATCGAGGACGGCGGCTACCGCCGCCCCGAATACTGGCTTTCCGAGGGCTGGGCCCGCGTGCAGGCCGAGGGCTGGCAAGCGCCGCTCTACTGGCGGCAAGGAGAGGACGGCTGGCAGGCCATGACCCTGCACGGGCTCCGCCCCGTCGATCCGGGGGCTCCTGTAAGCCACATCAGCTACTACGAGGCCGAAGCCTTCGCCGCATGGGCGGGACGCCGTTTGCCCACCGAAGCGGAGTGGGAGCACTCCGCCCAGGCCACGACGCCGGATGGCGGCGGACGGCTGACCCCCCGCACCGCGGCCGCGCACGCCGAGGGGCTGCGCCAGATGTACGGTGAGCTGTGGCAGTGGACCCGCAGCGCCTATTCGCCCTATCCCGGATTCCGTCCGGCGGCCGGGGCGGTCGGCGAGTACAACGGCAAGTTCATGGTCGGCCAGATGGTGCTGAGGGGCGGCGCCTGCGTGACCCCGCCTGGGCACGTGCGGGCGAGCTACCGCAACTTCTTCTACCCGCACCAACGGTGGATGTTCTCAGGCCTCAGGCTGGCGGACGACGCCGAGCCGAAGGCGCGGAAAGCGCGGCCGCTCCGCTCCAGCTTCGCCACCGACGTCATGTTCGCCACCGACGTCCTGGAGGGCCTCTCCAAGACCGCCAAGAGCATCCCGCCCAAGCACTTCTACGACGCCGAGGGCTCGCGCCTGTTCGAGGCGATCTGCGAGCTGGAGGAATACTACCCGACGCGCACCGAGACGGCGCTCTTGTCGCGGAACGCCGCCGAGATCGCCGCCGAAATCCCGGATGGGGCGGTGCTGGTGGAGTTCGGCAGCGGAGCGAGCGTCAAGACGCGGATCGTGCTCGACGCCGCGCCGCAGCTCGCCGCCTACGTCCCGATCGACATCAGCCGCGAGGCGCTGGAAGCGGCGGCGGCGGCGATCCGCCGGGACTATCCGGGCTTGGCGGTGGAGCCGCTCGTGGACGATTTCACCGCCGCCCTCGAACTGCCGGCCGCCGTGCGGGGCTTGCCGCACTTCGGCTTCTTCCCCGGATCGACCATCGGCAATTTCACGCCCGGCGACGCGACCGCCCTCCTGGCCAACGCCCGTCGGTTGTTGGGAGAGGGGGCGCACCTGCTGGTGGGCATCGACCTCGTGAAAGATGCCGCCACGTTGGTCGCCGCCTACGACGATGCCCAGGGGGTGACCGCGGCGTTCAACAAGAACCTGCTGGCGCGGATCAACCGCGAACTTGGCGGCGACTTCGACCCAGACGGGTTCGATCACCGGGCGGTGTGGAACGCCGCCGAAAGCCGGATCGAGATGCACCTCGTCTCGCGCGCGCGCCAGCGGGTCCGCGTGCTGGGTCGAAGCTTCATTTTCCGGGAGGGGGAGAGCCTGCACACCGAGAACTCCTACAAGTTCACGGTGGAGGGCTTCTCAAATCTGGCGGCCGAGGCGGGATGGCGCGTGGGGCGGAGCTTTGCGAACCCCGCCCCCGCGTTTGCGGCCGTCTTGCTGCAAGCCTAGCGTTCCGCTTCGGCGCCGCGGCCGCCGCGGCCGCCGCCGCGCGAGGCTTCGCCGCCCTTGCGGCCGGCCGAGGCCGCGAGATCACGGTCTTTGGCGAAGCTGCGCTTCTCGCCGGGCACGCTGGCGCCGCCCTTGCGGGCGATTTCGCGACGACGTTCGGGGTTCATTGCGGCGAACCCCCGGCGGGCGCGCGGCTTGTTCTGTTCCAGGTTGGCCATGAGCTACTCCTGATTTGGCGACGGGTGGGGGAGGGGCCGCGAGCGCCGTCTCAGCGCCTCTCCAAGGCTCCGTCCGACCGTACGCACGCCGGCGGGGGTGGGCGGCGCGGCGACGGCTGGGGGGTGATGGACGGTACCGAAGAGGGACATGGCGTCTCGCGTATGGTTGCGCTCAAGCAAACCAACGAGAACGCAATGAGGTTGCGAGAAAAAACCCGTGAACTTCGCCGGGGTTATTCCCGGCGCAGCGCCTCGATCGGATCGAGCCTCGCGGCGCGCCAGGAGGGGTAGGCGCCGAAGGCCAGGCCCACCAGCATCGAGAAGCCGAGGGCGAGCGGTCCGGCCCACGTGGGAACCGCCGCCGGCCAGTCGCCCACCCGGGCGATCGCCAGCGCGCCGAGCACTCCGATGGTGAGGCCGATGATGCCGCCGGCCAGCGACAGGGCCACCGATTCCAGGGCGAATTGGATCAGCACGTCCGAGCGCCTGGCCCCCACCGCCATCCGCAGGCCGATCTCGCGGGTGCGCTCGGTCACCGCCACCAGCATGATGTTCATGATGCCGACCCCGCCGACCACCAGCGAGACGGCGGCGACCGCCGCCAGCAGGATGGTGAAGGTCGCCACCGCCGCCTGGCTGGCCTGGAGGATGGAGGCCATGTTCTGGGTCGAGAAGTCGTCCTCCTCGCCCGGCCGAATGCGGTGCTGAACGCGCAGGACGTTGGAGACGTCCTCCTGCACCCGGGTGAGCTCGTCCTCGCTCTCGGCCTTGACGTAGATGGTCTGCACCACCTCGCCGCGCAGCCGCCGGCCCACGACCCGTGAGCGGACCGCCTGAAGCGGTCCCAGCACCACGTCGTCCTGGTCCTGGCCGAAGCTGGACTGGCCCTTGGACTCCAGGACGCCGACCACCTCGAAGGGCACGGAACGGACCCGCACGCGCCGGCCGATGGGATCCTGCTCGCCCCACAGCTCGCGCGCCACCGTCTGGCCCACCACCACGACCTTCTTGCCCTGGCGGGCTTCGCGGTCGTCGAACATCCGGCCCGAAGCGAGGGTGAGGTCGCGGGCGATAAGGTAGTCGGGCGTGACGCCCTCGATGCGGGTGTTCCAGTTCGCGCCGTCGGCGGCCAGCTGGGCCTGGCCGCGCACGACAGGGGCGACCGCGATGGCGCCCTCGACATCGCGGGCGATTGCCTCGGCGTCGTCCTCGGTGAGCGTCATGCCGGTGCCGGCCCCGCCCATCACGAACCCGCCGCCGCCGCCCCCGCCGCCGCCCCGCGCCGCGCCCGGCGAGACGATGATCAGGTTCGAGCCCAGGCTGGCGATGGTCGAGGTGACCCGCTGCTGCGCGCCCAAGCCGATGGAGGTCATCATCACCACGGCGGCGACGCCGATCACCACCCCCAGCGAGGTCAGTCCGCTGCGCAGCGGGTGGGCGATAATGGCGCCGGTGGCGAAGCGGAGGAGCTCGATGAACTTCATGCGGGCGCCAGGGTCCGCTCGTCGGAAACGATCTTGCCGTCCCGGAAGGCGATGCGGCGCTGGGCGTGCTCGGCGACCTCGTTCTCGTGGGTGACGATCACCAGGGTCAGGCCGTCACGGTTCAGCTCCTCGAACAGGGCGAGCACTTCCTGGGTGGTGTGGGTGTCCAGCGCTCCGGTAGGCTCATCGGCGAGCAACAGGTCGGGGCTGTTGGCCAGCGCCCGGGCGATCGCCACCCGCTGCTGCTGGCCGCCGGACATCTGGGTCGGCCGGTGGCCCATGCGCGTGGTCAGTCCCACCCGCTCCAGCATCTCAGCGGCCCGCGCGCGCCGTTGGGCCGGCGGCCAGCCGCCGTAGATCATCGGCAGCTCGACGTTCTGCAGGGCGGTGAGCCGGGGCAGCAGCTGGAAGGACTGGAAGCAGAAGCCGATCCGCTGGTTGCGGAACTGGGCCAGCTCGTCGTCGTCGAAGCCGCTGACGTCCTCGCCGTCGAACAGGTAGGCGCCGTCGTCCGGCCGGTCGAGGCCGCCCAGGAGATTCATCAGGGTCGACTTGCCTGAGCCCGAGGGGCCGATCACCGCGATGTGCTCGCCGCGCGCGATGCTCAGCGTGACGCCGTCGAGGGCGGCCACCCGCTCGTCGCCCATCTGGTAGACCTTGGTGAGGTTGCGGACTTCGATCATCCGCTCAGAGCCTCACGCGCGTCCCGCCGCCCTGACCGCCGCCGCCCCCAAGGGGAGAGCGCGCCTGCACCTTCGGCTTGGGGCCGCCGCCGGTGATCACGTGGTCGCCGGCCTTCAGCGGCCCGCGGATCTCGGTGGAGGCGCCGTCGGTCGCGCCGACCTGCACCGGCACGGCGACCGGCTTGCCGTCGCGCAGCACGTAGACGACGCCGGGGGTGAGCCCGCCGGCTCCGCCGCGGCGGCCGCCCATCGCCGCCATGCGGGCGCGCAGCTCGGCCATCTTGGCCTTCTGCTCGGGCTTGAGGATGGCCTCCAGCTTGGTGAAGGCCTCCTCGCGGGCTTTGCGGGCGCCTTCGCGGTCGCCGGAGCCCATGGCGGCGCGGGTCTTCTGGCGCATCTGGGCGAAGATCGGCTCGGCCTTCTTCTGCTGGCCGGCGTCGAGGCCCAGCTGCTGAACCACGGCCTGGCCGCCCATCAGGCCGGCGCGCTGTCCGCCTTGGCCGCCGCCCTGGCGCATGCCGCCTGGCGGGCCGCCGAAGCCGCCGCCCATGCCCGGAGGGCCGATGCGCACCTGCTGTTGCTGCTGGGCGCCATCCGGCGTCCAGCGCAGCGCCGCGGCCGGGACTTTCATGACGCCCCGGCGCTCCTCAAGGATGATGTCGGCGTTGGCGGTCATGCCGGGCAGCAGCCGCCCCTGCGGGTTGTCCGCCTGGGCCATCACCACATAGGCGGTAACGTTGCTCTCGGTGACCGGCTGCTTGCGCACCTGGGTGACCACGCCGGTGAAGTTGTCGTCCGGGAAGGCGTCGACGGTGAAGCGGACCCGCTGGCCCTCCTGCACCTGGCCGATGTCGGCCTCGTCGACGCTGATCTTCACCTCAACCTTCGACAGGTCCTGGGCGATCTTGAAAAGGATCGGAGCCTGCAGGCTGGCGGCGACCGTCTGGCCGGGCTCGACCTGGCGGTCGACTACGACGCCGTCGATCGGCGAGGTGATGGTCGTGCGGCCGAGGTCCACCTGCTGGGCGCGCAGGGCGGCCTGGGACTGGCCGATGCGGGCCCGCTGCTGGGCCACCTGCGCCTGGGCGGAGGCGACGCCGGCCTGGGCCTGCTTGTACGCCGCCTCGGCCTGCTCCAGCACCGAGGGGGCGTAGATGTTCTGTTCGACCAGGGTGCGCTTGCGGTTGTAATCGGCGCGGGCGACCTCCAGCCGGGCCTGCGCCTCGCGCACGCCGGCCTGGGTCGTGGCCAGCGCCGCCGTGCCCGCGGCGATCTCGGCCTGGCCCTGGGCGACGCGGGATTCGAAGGTCTGCGGGTCGATCTCGGCCAGGACCTGGCCGCGCCGGACCATGTCGTTGAAATCGACGTGAACCTCGCGGACGAGGCCGGAGATCTGCGAGCCCACGTCGACCGTCACCAGCGGCTCGAGCACCCCGGAGGCCGAGACGGTGCGGGTGATCGCGCCCTGTTCGACGGCGGCCGTGCGGTACGGGTCCTCGTCGGCCTTCGGGCGGAAGTGCCAGCCGACGAAGGCGGCGAGCGCCAGCACCGCCGCGGCGATGGCGATCATCGCCGGGCGCGGCAGCTTGGGCGGCCGGCGCATGGCCCGAACGCCAGGGGGTTTCATTCCGGGAGGCGTGTCTTGGGGGAGGGTACGGCCGTGCATGTCTCTCGTGGCCTTAGGGGTGGCCCGCTGAACCGCGCATGACCGCCGATTCGCCTGCCCCGTTCGGGCACGGAGAGACCATGCTCAGGTTGCGTGGGCGTTTCATGGCCGCGCGGCTCTCTTACCGCATGGCAACAAAGGTTTAGAGCGGCAGCTCCACTCGCGCGGTGAGACCGCCCCCGGGGCGGTTGATCAGCGACACGTCACCGCCGTGCCCGCGGGCCACAGAGCGGACCACCGCCAGGCCCAGGCCCGCCCCGCCGGTCTTGCGGCTGCGCGAGGGCTCGCGTCGGTAAAAGGGCTCGAACACCCGCTCGGTCTCGCCGGGCGGAATGCCTGGACCGTCGTCGTCGATCTCCACCACGGCCGCGCTCTCGGTCCTGAACACCCGGGCCCGCGCCTGGCCGCCGAACTTCACGGCGTTCTCGAACAGGTTGGTGACCAGCCGGCGCAGCGCGATGGGGTCGCCGTCCAGCACCACCTTCTCGGCCTGCTCGACCTCGGTCTTGGCGCCGGTCTCGGCCATCTCGTCGGCGACGCTCTCCACGAGGGACGACAGCTCGAGCGCCGTCCGCTCGCCATGGCTGGAAGCGTCGCGCACGAAGGTGAGCGCCGCCGAGATCATCTCCTCCATCTGGTCGATGTCGGCGGCCATCTTGGCGCGGACATCCTCGGGGGCGCTTTCGATGCGGAAGCGCAGGCGGGTGAGGGGGGTGCGCAGGTCGTGGGCGATGGCGCCGACCATGGCGGTGCGGTCCTCCACGTAGCGCTTCAGCCGCTCCTGCATCTCGTTGAAGGCGCGCACCGCGACGGCGATCTCGGCCGAGCCCTTCAGCGACAGGGCCGGGGCGCGCGGATCGCGGCCGAGCCGTTCGGCTGCGTCGGCGAACAGCCGGATCGGCGCCGACAGCCGGCGGGCGAACAGATAGGCGATCGGC
>NZ_DATAGM010000455.1:0-9224 GCF_036263695.1 Phenylobacterium sp. | reverse complement strand
TGATCCCCTCGATGGCCGCCGAGGCGATCGTCCGGTGCATGCTGGCCGGCCGAGCGCCAGCGCCGGGCGCCCGCGCGGCCGTGGCCGAGCTGGAGCTCGCGGACTACGACCAGCTGTTCGCGGGCCGCACCATCGTCACCGGCCGGCGGACGGAGGGCTCAGAGGCTGAGGCGCCGCCGCTCTATCGACGTGTGCTCCGCGAGGCTTATGGGCGGCTTCCCGCCGAGATCCGCGACCTGCACGACCGCCCGACGGCGATGGCCGGCGTGGCGATGGTCGAGCGCGGCGGCCATCCGCTAGCACGGCTCCTGGCGAACCTGTTCGGCTTTCCGACACCGGGGCGAACGCCGGTTCGCGTTGAGTTCGAGCGCACGCTGCAGGGCGGGGAAGTCTGGCGCCGGAACTTCGGCGGCCGGTCCTTCAGCAGCCGTCAGTGGGAGGGGCGGGGCCGGTGGGCCGGCCTGATCCTGGAATCGTTCGGGCCGGTAACCGTCGGCCTGGCTCCGGTGGTCGCCGAAGGGCGGCTGGAGCTTATCGTCCGCCGCTGGAGCCTCTTCGGCGTCGTTCTGCCGAGGGCCTGGAGCCCGACGGGGCCCGCCTACGAGCACGTCGAGGAGGGGCGGTTCGCGTTCGCGGTCACGATCTCCCACCCTTGGCTCGGCAAGCTCGTCTCGTACGAGGGTCAGCTAAGCCCGGCGACGGACGCCTGAGGGCGTCAGAAGCGGCGCTCCACCTCGACGCCGACGATGCGGGGCGCCTCGAGGGCGCCGTAGACCGTGCCGTCCATTCCGAACGCCAGATTGTCGAAGGCCAGCCCGCCGATACGGCGCTCGTCCGTGAGGTTGTCCACGAAGACCCGAGCCACCCAGTCGTCACGATCATAGCCGAGCTGGAGGTCCACTGTGGTGGTGGCGCCCTGGCGGCCGTAGTTGCGCTCATCCAGCGCCATCGCCCCGGTGAAGTTGACGGCGACGCGCGCGAAGAGGCCGGCGCCGTGTTGATAGCGGGCGGAGAGATTGGCGTCATACTCCGGCACCAACTTGACCGGGTTGCCGGCCAGGTTCTCGGCGCCGTTGAAGAGATACCGGTACTCGGAATCGACCCACCCGAAGCCGCCGCTGAAGCTCAGCCCCTCGGCGGCCTCCCAGCTCGCCTCGAACTCCACGCCGCGGCTGCGCACGGAAGCGGACGAGCCGATGAAGTCGGAGGAGGTCGGCCGCCCGTTGGCGTCCGTCAGCACGCGGATCTCCTGCCAGTTGTCGGAATCGATATGGAAGATCGCGCCGCTGCCGCGCAGGCGGCCGTCCGGCGAGCGGAGGCGGAGGCCGAGTTCGTAGCTCCACATGGACTCCGAGCGGTATCGCAGCACGTCCGGGTCGGAGATTCCCTCTTGCGTGGCCGCAAGGTTGAAGCCGCCCGGAATGTTGCCCTTGGCCGCGGTCCCATAGACCGTGGCGTCTGGCGAGGGCTCCCAGGTGACGGAGAAGCGGGGCAGCAGGGCGTCGTCCGAGGCCGCCAGGCGCGCGTCGCTGTAGTAGAGGATGGACCCGCCGCCGAGGTCGAGATGGCCGGCGGTCTGCACCGCTTCCTGCCGGGTGCGGTCGAAGCGGAGGCCGGCGCTAAGGGTGACGTCAGGAAGAAGGGCGGGGGTCCAGCGGGCCGAGGCGAAGGCGGAATAGCTTTCGATGGTCCGCGTCTGGACGGGCGCGGCGATGTAGGAATCCAGCGTGCCGGAGCCCACGAAGGTGGACTTGCGGTTGTCCTTCTCGTCGCGGAAGTAGGCGACCCCGGCCAGGAAGTTGAGCGGACGGGCGGGGTCGCTGGAGTAGCGCAGCTCCGCGTTCCACACCCGCTCGTCGTTCTCGTCCCGCCCGGCGGCGGTCGGCAGGGCCGTGAAGTCGAAGTCCAGGCCCCGGGAGTCGGAGTCGTCGCGCCGGTACGACACCGCCGCGTCCAGGGCGCCGGCGCCGATCCGCTGGATCGCGCTCAGGCCGACCACAAACTCCGTCTCGTCGGTGCGCGCCGGGGCGTCCCGGAAGTAGCCATAGCGGCCGGATGTCTGGCCGCCGTTGAAGTTGCTGTAGAGTCGGTCGTAGAGGGCGCTGTCCTGCGGGAAGAAGTCGTTGTCGAACAGGCCGGGCGCATCGATGTCGAGGATGTAGGCCGTAGCGTTGACGGTGGTGGCCTCGGTCGGCGTCCAGCGGACCTTGGCGTGGATGAACAGCTCGCGGATCTGGCCGGGATCGATCGCGCCGGCCGCCCGGTTGCGCATCCAGGTCGCCTCGTCGCTGTACTTGGCCGCCAGCGACGCGGACAGGCGGTGTTCGATCAGCGGCTGGGCGAAATAGCCTTCCAGGCCATAGCCGCCTGAGCCGCTGAAGCGGCTCACCGTGGCCCGCAGCTCACGCTCTGGCAGATCGCGCGGGTTGCGCGTGCGGATGACGATCAGGCCCGACTCGCTGTTGGCGCCGTACAGCGTGCCCTGCGGTCCGCGCAGCACCTCGATCGACTCCACCTGGCTCAGGATGGCGTTGGTGAGCTCGCGGAAAGGGATGCCGTCCACGTAGACGGCGGCCCGGTTCACGATGAACGGGTTGGATTCCACGCCGCGGATGGTGATGAACACGTTTCCCAGCTGGCCGCCCTGGTTGAACTGGACGTTGGGGACCAGCTCGTCGATCTGGCTGAAGTCGCGGATGCGCGCGTAATCGATGGCCCGTGCGTCCAGCACGGTGACGGCGGTGTCGCTGTCCTGCAGCGTCGATTGGCGCTTCTGGCCGGTCACGACGACCTCGCCGAGGTTGGCCGGTGGGGGCGCCTCCTGCGCGTAGGCGAGCGGGGCCAGGGCGGCGCAGAACAGCCCCATGCCCATCGCGCCGGCTTCGACCGCACGCTGCTTCCTTCGCTCCACTCCCGCCTCCCCCCCAAGCCTTGCAGCAGAGGTGTTATGATATAACATCACATCGTTGCAAGAGGAGAGAGCATGGGTACGCGAGCGCGGGCTATGGGGCTGGACGGGGCGGGCGCGGGGCTCTCGGCGCTGTGCCTTGTGCATTGCCTGGGACTGCCACTGGTCAGTTCAGCGCTGCCCGCGATCGCCGGTTTGGCTGAGGCCGAGTGGGTTGACCTGGCGATCCTGGCCCTTGCGGCGCCCGTCGCGATCGGCAGCCTGCTCGTGCCGAAGTCGGGACTGCGCCCCTCCGCGCCCGTCGCGGGCCTCGGGACCGCCGGGCTTTTCATGTTGGCGCTCGGCGCCTTCGGCCCGGCGGCGATGGAGCATTGGGCGAGCATCGCCGGAGGGCTTGCGCTCGCGTCAGCCCACCTCCTGAACTGGCGCAGGCGCCACATCCGCCTCCCAACTTGCCAACGCGGGTAGAGCCAGGCGTCTTCCTGGCGAGAAAAATCCAGCCGCTATGTCGTGATCGGCGCCCGCGGTTCGTCCTCGGGAAGAAGGCCTGGAGAGTGACCATGCGGACGACCCCCACCATCACCGCCTTCGAACGCTCGCCGGACGGTGGTCGGGGGCTGGCGCGGGACATGCGGGTGCGCTGGGCGCTGGAGGAGGTGGGCCAGCCGTACGAGGTGCGGCTGGTCTCGTTCGCGCAGATGAAACAGCCAGTGCATCTGGCGCGCCATCCGTTCGGGCAGATCCCGACTTATGAGGAGGGCGACCTCGTCCTCTTCGAGTCGGGCGCGATCGTGTTTCACATCGCCGAGCGGCGCCACGGGCTGTTGCCGGGCGAGGCGAACCCCCGGGCGAGGGCGGTGGCGTGGATGTTCGCGGCCCTGAACACGGTGGAGCCGCCGATCTTCGACCGCGACCTCGTGCAGATCCTGGAGCGGAAGGAGCCCTGGTACGAGGCGCGGATGCGGGCGCTGGAGGACAGCATCCGCACGCGGTTGGTCGCCCTCTCCCGCCACCTTGCGGACGCCGACTGGCTCGACGGCGACTTCAGCGCCGGCGACCTGCTGATGGTGACGGTCTTGCGCCGGCTCAATGGGTCCAGCCTGCTGGCCGACCACCCGAACATCGCCGCCTATGTCGCCCGCGGCGAAGCGCGGCCGGCGTTCCAGCGGGCGTTCGAGGCGCAGCGGGCGGTGTTCGAGGCTGCCTCAGGCGGCTGATGCAGGTACAACTTCAGAGAGGACGAACCCGCGATGGCTGACGAACGGATCAAGGGGCCCGCTTCCTACTTCCCGTCCATCGAGAAGAAGTACGGCCGGCCGATTTCCGAATGGCAAGAGCTGGTCCGCAAGGGCTATCCGGCCAAGCATATGGAGCTGGTGGCGATGCTCAAGAGCGAACACGGCATGGGGCACGGGCACGCCAACGCGATCGTCGCCCACACGCTGGCGGAGGACAAGGCGTAACGGCGGCCCCGCGCCTAGTCCGCCAAGAACGCTTCCACCTCGGCCATGAAGGCGTCCAGTTGGTCGTGGTGGACCCAGTGGCCGGCGCCTTCGAAGTTGGCGAGGCGGGCGTTCTTGAAGTGCTGGATGCGGCCGTCCTCGACCGGGTCGGAGGCCCAGGACTCCATGCCGCGGACCAGCAGCACGGGGGCCGTGATGCAGCGCCAGAGGCGGTGCTGGTCCTCGTGCGAGAGGCCGCCGACGCCGCCGCCGCGGGCGTAGTTGTCGAACTTCCAGGAGTAGGTGCCGTCCTCGTTCTGGTGCGTCCCGTAGACGGTGAGGTGCCGGGCCTGTTCGGGGGAGAGGTGCGGATTCTCCTCGGCCATCCGGGCGATGGCGTCCTCCAGGCTGGGGTAGCGGCGCGGGGTGCGGCCGGAGTTCTTGCGCTTCTCGGCGACCCAGTTGCGCAGCCGCGCCTCGATCGGCACCTTGGCCTGCTCGGCCATGGCGGCGGGGGAGGGGCCCAGGCCCTCGATGGCGACGATCTTCTTCACCTTGTCCGGGAAGGCGCCAGAGTAGTTCAGGCCGATGCCCGCTCCGAAGGAGTGGGAGATGATGGTGACCGGGGCCATCGCTTTCTGGTCGACGATCTGGGCCAGGTCGTAGACATGGCTAGCCATGTCGTAGCCGCCGCCGACCGCCCAGGCGCTGTCGCCGTGGCCCCGCAGGTCGGGCGCGACCACGTGATAGCGGTCGCGCAGGCGCCGGGCGACCCAGTCCCAGTTGCGGCAGTGGTCGAGGCCGCCGTGCACCAGCAGCATCGGCGGCGCCGTCGGATTGCCCCAGTCGACGTAGTGCAGCTTCAGCCGCTGCGAGAAGTAGAAGTGGGACGTAGGGCCTTCCATGGCGGTCTCCGCGGTGAGCGGCGCGATGCTTAGCACCCGGGCCGCAGCGCTCGCCATAGCCGCTGGTTGACGTTGCGGCTGCACCCTTCTCAGAAGGACCTCAGGCGCGCTTGGCCTGGCGGCCTTCGGCGAGACGAGCGAAGACGTAGTCCCAGAGCTCGGCGACTTCCTTGGCGGCGGCGCGGTCGGAGGTCTCCTCGGCGGAGCGGCCGCGTTCCAGAGCGGTCTGGTAGCTGGCGCGCGAGCGCAGGATCACCGGCGCCATCGGCGCCTGCATGTATTCCAGGCCCTTCAGGATGCGCTTCACCAGGGGCGACTCCACGCCTTCGCGGGCGACGGGAGCTTGGTTGAGGATCACGGCCGAGGGCTTTCCGAGGCGGCGCACGATGGTCAGGGTGCGCACCAGGCCCGCCAGGTCCAGCAGGGTAGGTCGGACCACCATGATGGCGAGGTCGGCCAGCACAATGGCCTCGCTGACGTCCTCCACCTGGCCGGCGGGGGTGTCGATGACCAGGAGCTGCTTGCCCAGGCCTTCGGCGGCGAACTGGGTGTTGAGCAGGGTGGCGCCGGAGACCACGACGCATTCGGGCCCGGGGTCTTCGCGGGCGGAGAGCACGTCCTGGGCCGACTTCTGCGGGTCGCTGTCGGCCAGCAGGGTGTCGACGCCGCGCAGATGGGCGGCCAGGGCCAGGTGGGTGGCGAGCGTGGTCTTGCCCGAACCCCCTTTGAGGGCGATCACCGCCACAGTTCTCAAGACGACACCTCGCGAGTTCTTCAGCGCCAGATCATCTCTTAGACGTGAATCTGGCGTGTCTGCGGCGCCGGAACGGCCAAGCGTCGATAGGTCACGTGGGCGGGGCGATTCGCTCGAAGAGGTGTTCGTAGGCCACAACGAGGCCCCGGCTGTCGACGACGAGGTCCGCCTGAAAGCCGGCGGAGAGGCCGAGGTCCACGTACCGCAGGCGGCCCGGCCCCTGGCGGTCGTAACGCTGGCGCGAGCGGGCGACGGTGAGGGCCGCACCGTCGATGAAGGCGGTGTCGAGGGTGAGGCTGGCGCCCGGCGCCTGCGGAGTGCGGCGGATCGGGAAAGTGTTGCAGAAGGGGGTGACGGAGACGTCCGGCTCTTCGGCGCCGTCGAGGTCCGGGCGGGCCGCCCCGCCGACCCGCCAGCCGGCGCCGGTCCGCTCCAAGGCCAGCGCGTGGTGGCCTTCTGGACCCCAGCGCTCAACCCTGACGGAGAGGGCGCGCCACTCAGGGGAAAGTCGCCAGCGGTGGTCAAGGCGAAAGCCGCCGGCTTCTAGGCAGATGACGCTGGAGTCGGCGAGGATGGCGTCCGGCGTGACGGTGAGCTCAAGGCGCTCGAGACCTTCGACATCAAGGCGCCGCCAGAAGAGGATGGTGGTGGTCATGGCGCCAGTGTAGCCGCGCCCGGCGGGGCGTTCCGGCGGGAAACGGACGGGGTCAGATCCCCGCGCCGGCGTCGAGGTTGCGGAGCTTTTCCTCGTGTTCGGCGGCTTCGGCTTCGATCCAGCCGATGAAGGCCTTCACCTGGGGCAGGCGGCCTTTGGCCTTGGGGTGGACGAGGTAGTAGGCGAAGTCGACGGCGGTCTGGTCCTGCAGGGGCGCGACGAGGCGGCCGGCGTCGAGGTCGGCCTGGGCCAGGGTGCGCTTGGCGAGCGCCACGCCGCGACCGTTGGCGGCGGCCTCGATGACCAGGCTGGACTGGTTGAAGCGCGGGCCGCGGGTGCCGTCGACGCCCTTCACGCCGCGGGCGGCGAGCCACATGGTCCAGTCGGGGCAGGAGTCGTCCGGCTCGGGCGAGCCGTCGTGCAGCAGCACGTGGCGGGCGAGATCCGAGGGCTGGCTGATCGGGTTGGTCGCCATCAGGTCGGGTGAGGCGACGGGGATCACCGTCTCGCTCATCAGCCGGCGGACCTCCATGCCCGGATAGCGGCCGGCGCCGTAGCGGATGGCCAGGTCCACCTCGCCGGCGGTGAGGTCGACGAGGTCGATGCCGGCGGAAAGCCACACGTCCACCTGCGGGTGGGCGTCCTCGAACTTGCCCAGGCGCGGCACCAGCCACTTTGCGGCGAAGGACGGGGCGGCGGTCAGCGTCAGACGCCGGCCGTCGACGGCGGCGGTGAGCAGGGAGGCGGCCTCGGCGAGGCGGTCGAAGGCCTCGCGCAGCGCGGGCAGGGCGGTCTGGGCCGCATCGGTGAGCAAGAGGCCCTTGGGCGTGCGCTTGAATAGCGCCGCGCCCACATAGTCCTCCAGGTTCTGGATCTGCTGGGAGACCGCGCCCGGGGTGACGGACAGCTCGTCGGCGGCCCGGCTGAAATTCAGGTGACGGGCGGCGGCCTCGAAGGCCCGAAGGGCGTTCAAGGGCGGAAGACGGCGTCTCTCGACGTTGCGTTCCATGAGTTTTGCTGACAGCCCCGGCAGAAGTCCTTGGCTTGCGAAGTGGCCCCTCGCGCACCAGTTTGCAAGCGTCCGGAGGTGTCTCGGCCCTTTTCACCAATGGACACGGCGGGGCGGGCGGTAAGTCCGCCCCGCACTGAGTTTTAACCGCCGGGTGTTAGAGAAGCTAAAACCATGACGACGCATCGCTCCGCCAGGCCGCCGAAGGCCGGACGCCTCGTCGTCCTCGGGCGTGGCCAGCGCGCCCGCAAGGCAGGCCGGGTGTGGCTGGTGGGCGCCGGCCCGGGCGATCCGGAGCTCCTGACCCTGAAGGCGCTGAAGGCGCTGCAGATGGCGGACGTGGTGGTCCACGACGGGCTGGTTTCCGACGAGGTGCTGGACATGGCGCCCGCGCAGGCCCGGCGGATCAGCGTCGCCAAGCGCAAGTCGCGCCATTCCTACGCGCAGGACGAGATCAACCGGATGCTGGTCGCCTTCGCCCGTGAGGGGCTGGAGGTGGTGAGGCTGAAGGGGGGCGACCCGTTCGTCTTCGGCCGCGGGGGCGAGGAGCTGGAGGCCTGCCGCGAGGCGGGGATCGAATGTCACGTCGTGCCCGGGGTGACTGCGGCCCTGGCCGCGGGCGCCTCGGCCGGCGCGCCGCTGACCCACCGCGGATCGGCCCAGGCCGTGACCTTCGTCACCGGCCATGCGGCCAAAGGCGAGGAGCCGGACCTGGACTGGGAGGCGCTCGCCAAGGCCAACCAGACGGTGGTGATCTACATGGGCCTGTCCACCGCCGCCGCGATCGGCGCGCGGCTGATGGCGGCTGGGCGCGCGGGCTCGACCCCGGCGCTGATCGTCGAGAACGCCAGCCGCGGCGACGAGCGGCGGATCGTGACCACGCTGGTCGAACTGGCGAGCGCGGCCGAAGGCCTCTCCGGCCCGGCGCTGCTGGTGGTCGGCGAGGCGATGGCCCTGGCCCAGGCCGGCGGCGCGCCCGCGGCCGTGCAGCCGCTGAAAGTGCAGGGGGTTTCGGAATGAAGGCGTTGACCGCCAACCGGCTCGCCGACGGCGAGGTGGTGTTCTGGAAGGCCGGCCAGTGGGTCGAGCGGTTCGCCGACGCCGAGCTGTTCGCCGACCCGGCCGCGGGCGAGGCCGCCGAGGCGCACGCCAAGTCCCAACCCACGGTGGTCGTCGAGCCCTATCTGATCGACCTGCAGGAGACCGATGGCGTCTGGACGCCCGTAAGCTACCGCGAGCGGATCCGGGCGCTGGGCCCCAGCAACCACATGCAACATGGCAAGCAGGCCGAAGGCGGCGACGTCGTCGAGGCCCTGCTGCACGCGTCCGGCGCCGCCCGATCCACGGGCCGCGTCAACCTTATCAAGCGTAAGTGAGGGCGGGATGTACCGCTACGATGCCATCGACAAGGAATTCGTCGCCGACCGGGCGGCCGAGTTTCGCGAGCAGGTCGGCCGCCGCCTCGCCGGCGAACTGACCGAGGACCAGTTCAAGACAATCCGTCTGATGAACGGCCTCTATCTGCAGCTGCACGCCTACATGCTGCGGATC
>NZ_DATAGM010000454.1:0-4119 GCF_036263695.1 Phenylobacterium sp. | reverse complement strand
CGGACACCCTGCGGCGCTGGGAGAAGACCCTCGCGGGCGTCACCCACGCCGGTTTCTACCTGGTGATGATCGGCATGCCGCTGAGCGGCTGGCTGATGGTTTCCACCAGCCGGATCGAGATCCCAACGCTGCTCTACGGCGTGATCCCCTGGCCGGACCTGCCCGGGTCCAACGCCCTGTCGCGCGAGCTGCGCGAGGAGCTGCACGACGTGGGCGAGGCGGGGCACGACTCCATCATCAAGCTGTTCTACGGGCTGATCGCCCTGCACGTGGCCGGGGCGCTGAAACACCAGCTGTTCAGCCGCGACGAGCCGGTGCTGGCCCGGATGGCGCCGGGCGCGCGGGCCGGCCGGCGGCTGGAGCCCAGGCTGGCGATCATCGCCCTGGCGGCGGCCGCCGTGGCGGCTTTCGCTGCGGTGGTGACGCCGCCGATCGAAAGCCTGCGCCCGCCGGCCGCTGCGTCCGCCGACGAGGACGAGCCGATCGAGGCCGCCGGGCCAGGCGAGCCGCTGGCCGCCGCGCCGGCAGCGCCCGGGGAGCCAGTCGCCTGGCGTGTGGACGACGGCTCCAAGATCGAGTTCGAGACCGCCTGGGGCGAGACACGGATCGAGGGCGAGTTCGAGCGCTTCAGCGCCGAGATGCGCTTCAGCCCCGAGGCGCTGGACCGCTCGCGGGTGAGCGTGACCATCGACTTGGCCTCGGTGGACACCGGAGACGCCCAGCGCGACGGCGCCCTGCCGGGCTTCGACTTCTTCAACACCGCCGAGCACCCACGGGCGACCTTCGTCGCCGACCGCTTCGAGCGCACCGGCCAGGACAGCTACATCGCCCGGGGCCGGCTCACCCTGCGCGGCGTCACCCAGCCTGTGAACCTGCCCTTCGAACTCGACCTAAACGAGGACAGGGCCCGGGTGCGGGGCAAGGCCGCCATCGACCGCAACGCCTTCGGCATTGGCCAGGGCGAATTCGCCGCCACCGACCAGATCCCCGCCCAGGTGAAGATCGAGGTCGACCTGCGGGCGCGGCGGTAGCTCCCCTTCCACGACGCGCTCGTCAGCCGGCTTTCGCCGGCTTCGGCCCGCGGCCCCCTTTCCTATCAATGGGAAAGGAAGGAAGCCGCTCAGCCCAGTTTCAGCCGCACGGGATCGAGCTGCGTTCCAGGTGGATAGTGGTCGCCGAGCAGCTGCATGCCGTCCAGGGTCGTGACGGCGGGAACGACGAGTTCGCCGGCCTCGGTGACGGCGGCGGCGGGGTCCAGCTTGGCGATGGTCATCCGTTTTCCTGGCGCCCACGGGTCCGCGACAGTGAGGCCGCCGGCGGCGCCCTCGAACTCGAAGGCCGGATCGGCGATGGCGACCTTCAGCATCCCCCCGTGCGCCTCGAACCGGACTTCGCCCGAGAACTGGGCCCGGCCCTGCGGCCGGCCGTCGGGGTCGAGGGTCAGGGTCGCGTCGCCATCGCGGGCGAAGACGAAGCCGCCGTCGGTGGCGCGCTCCACGGAGCCCACAAGCTCGATCTTTCCACCGACGGCCTCGACGTAGCTACGGAAGCTCTGCTTCACGCCCCAGGCCAGGGCGGAGGGCGGCTGGACGTGGGACATGGAGCCTCTTCGGATGAACCTGCGCCGCAATCTCGGCTGTGAGAGGGAACAGGACAAGCCCCGCCCGCGCGGTGTAACGACCCGGCCATATGGCGCAGGGCGTGGACGAGCAGCAGGTGGACGAGCGCGCGGTCGCCCGCGCGGCCGAGGCCCTGCGCGCCGGTGAACTCGTGATCCTGCCTACGGAGACCGTCTACGGCCTCGCCGCCGACGCCGCGAACCCGGACGCCGTGGCCAGGCTCTACGAGGCCAAGGGCCGGCCGAGCTTCAATCCGCTCATCGCCCATGTGGCGGATCTCGATGCGGCCCAGCGGGTGGCCGTGTTCGACGAGCGCGCGCGTCGCCTGGCGCACAGGTTCTGGCCGGGGCCGCTGACCCTGGTGCTGCCGATCCGCGTGCCCGCCCAGGTCAGCGACCTGGCGCGCGCCGGGCTCGACACCGTCGCCGTTCGCGCGCCGGCCCACCCGATCGCCCGGGCGCTGCTGGCGGCCTTCGGCGGCCCGGTCGCCGCGCCATCCGCCAACCGCTCGGGCCGGCCGAGCCCGACGACCTTCGACGCCGCCCTGGAGGAGACCGGCGCCGCCGCCGCCGCGGCCCTCGACGGCGGGTCGTGCCGGGTCGGCCTGGAGTCCACCGTCGTCGCTCTGCTGGACGCGCCCCGCTTGCTGCGCCCCGGCGCCGTCACACGCGCCGAGATCGAGGCCGAGATCGGCCCGCTCGCGGAGGCCGAGGCCGACGCCAAACGCTCCCCCGGGCGCCTCGCCCGCCACTACGCGCCGAACGCTCCCGTCCGCCTGAACGCCGCCGCGCCCGAACCCGGCGAAGCCTTCCTAGGCTTCGGCCCGGGCCACGCTGGCCCGCTCAACCTCAGCGCCGCCGGCGACCTGCGCGAAGCCGCCGCCAACCTCTTCGCCCACCTGCGCGCCGCCGACGCCACGCGTCCCCGCGCCATCGCCGTCGCCCCGATCCCCGAAGAGGGCCTCGGCGAAGCGATCAACGACCGCCTGCGACGGGCGGCGGGGTTCGTAGGCTAGGCCGTCGCGCCGGCGTGACGTCTCCGATCCTTGGTCGGCCCCACGAGGCGCATAGGCGCAGTAGCGCCTCCGCCCCCTGGATGGTAGCCAACCCGGCTTGGCCAGTGGAGTTCAAGCGTGGCGACATCTGAGCGACTGAACGTTCAAGTCAAAGGTTCCGGCGAGCGGGCCATGGTCTTCGCCCACGGGTTCGGGTGCGACCAGAACATGTGGCGGCTGGTCTACCCCGCCTTCGAGCAGGATTTCCGTATCATCCTGTTCGATCACGTGGGCTGCGGCGGGTCGGATCGTTCCGCCTACGATCCTCAGAAGTACTCGTCGCTGGAGGGCTACGCCGACGACGTTGTGGAGCTCTGCCGGGAGCAGGGCGTTCGCGGAGGCGTGTTCGTGGGCCACTCCGTCAGCGCGATGATCGGCGTGCTCGCGGCGCGCAAGGCGCCGGAACTCTTCGACGATCTGGTGCTGGTCGGGCCTTCGCCGCGATACATCGATGACGAGAGCTACGTCGGCGGCTTCAGCGAGGCTCAGATCCACGAGTTGCTCGACTTCCTCGACAGCAATCACATGGGCTGGTCCCAGGCGATGGCCCCGGTGATCATGGGCAATCCAGACCGGCCGGAGCTTGGCGAGGAGCTGACCAACAGCTTCTGCATGACCGACCCGGACATCGCCCGGCGGTTCGCGCGCACGACCTTCCTGTCCGACAACCGCAACGACCTCGAGGGATTCGATCGCCGCACTTTGGTGCTGCAGTGCTCGGAGGACGTGATCGCCCCCCGGGCGGTGGGTGAGTATGTCCATGGCAAGCTGCCGAACAGCAGGCTGGTGGTGATGAACGCGACCGGCCATTGTCCGAATCTGAGCGCCCCGGAAGAGACCATCGAGGCGATCCGGGCCTTTGTCTGAGGCCGCGCCGGTGACCGACCAGACCCACGACGCCGACGCGGAAGAGGACTTGGCGGACCTCTTCGAGAACGCGCCCTGCGGCTATGTGTCGGCTGAGCCCGGTGGGCGGATCACCAAGGTCAATCAGACCCTCGCCGTCTGGCTGGGCTGGAGGCAGGAGGAGTTGGTCGGGCGCCGCTTCCAGGACCTGCTGAACATCGCAGGGAAGATCTACTTCGAGACGCACTTTGCACCGCTGCTGCGGATGCAGGGCTTCTTCAACGAGGTGGCGCTGGACCTCGTCGCCCGCGAGGGGACGCGCTTTCCGGTGCTGGTCAACGCCGTCGAGCGACGCGATGAGGACGGCCATGTGCGGTTCCTCCGGATCACCGTGTTCAACGCATCGGACCGCCGCCGCTACGAGCGGGAGCTTCTGGACGCCCGCCGGGCCGCCGAACAGGCGACGGCGGAGCTGCGAGAGCTCAACCAAACGCTGGAAGCCCGGGTCGCCGAGGCGGTCGAGCAGCGGATGCAGGCGGAGGAGGCTCTGCGGCAGGCGCAGAAGATGGAGGCGATCGGCCAGCTCACCGGTGGCGTCGC
>NZ_DATAGM010000453.1:0-5012 GCF_036263695.1 Phenylobacterium sp. | reverse complement strand
TATTTTCCGTAACGTAACTCTCGGATGAATCGAGTCGAGGCCGGCTGCAACCGGAGCAAGAGTTCCCCCCGGGCGAGATGACGCCCTGCCTTGTGGGAGCCCTCCGGATGCCTCGCCCGCTTCGCCCGCCGATCCTGACCGTCGCCCTTCTCGCGAGCGGGGTCGCAAGTCCCGCCTGGGCCTCCGGCTCGGGCATGCCCTGGGAAGCCCCGCTCCAGCAGGTGGTGGACTCGATCACGGGGCCGGTAGCCCAGGCGATCGCGGTGCTCTGCGTCACCGTGTTCGGCCTCAGCCTGGCCTTCGCTGAAGGCGGATCGATGCAACGACGCGGCCTTGGGGTCCTGTTCGGCCTGGCGGTCGCCTTCGCCGCCGCCTCCTTCTTCATGAGCTTCTTCGGCTTCGCCGGCGGGGCGGTGATCGGATGAGCGGCGAGCCTGATGGCTGGGAGGTCCCCGTGGCCGGAGCGCTCACCCAGCCGGTGCTGATGGCGGGCCTGCCGCGGGACTACGCCATCCTCAACGGCACCCTGGCCACGGTCATCGGGCTGGCTCTGAAGCTCTGGCCGCTGGGGCTCGCCTGGTGGGCCGCGGCCCACGGCCTCGGGCTGCTGATGACCCGCGCAGATCCGAGCTTCCTCGCCGTTCTTCGCCGCCACCTGATCCAGCCGTCCCACCTCGACGCCTGACGCCGCCCCATCCGCAAAAGGGAGAGACACCGATGCGTTTCCTGGACGAGCACCGCAGGCGGCCCGAGCTCCTGGCCGACCACCTGCCTTGGGCCGCGCTGGTGTCGCCAGGCGTCGTGCTCAACAAGGACGGCTCGTTTCTGGCGGCCGCGGCGTTCCGCGGCCCGGACCTGGAGAGCTCGACCGCCGACGAGCTGATGGCCACCCGCGCGCGGCTCAACAACGTCCTGAAGCGCCTCGGCTCGGGCTGGTGCCTGCACGTTGAGGCCCGCCGGCGGCCGGCCGACGCCTATCCGCACTCGGACATCGACGTGGCCGCCGCCTGGCTGGTGGAGGCTGAACGCAGGGCCAGCTTCGAGGCGGCGGTGGAGGCCTTCGAGACGGATTTCTTCCTGACGCTCACCTGGCTTCCGCCAGCCGACGAGGCCCGCCGCCTGGACCGGTGGCTCTTCGGCCTCGCGGCCGACGAGGGGGAGGGGGCCCGGGGGGCCCTGGAGCGGTTCGAGCGCGAGACGGCCGGGCTTGTGGACCTGTTGCAGGAAGCCCTGCCGGAGGCGCACCGGCTGGGCGATGCGGATCTTCTCGCCTACCTGCACGGCTGCATTTCGGCGCGGCCCCAGCCGATCCGCCCGCCGGAGACGCCGGCCTTCCTGGACGCGCTACTGGCGTCAGATCCCCTGACCGGCGGCGTGAGGCCGCGACTGGGCCGCCACCACCTGCGGACGGTGGGCGTGCGCGCCCATCCGAGCCGCACCCTTCCGGGGCTGCTCGATGAACTGGGCGCACTGCCATTCCCGCTGCGGTGGGTGACCCGCTGGATCGCTCTCGACCGGGCCGACGCCGAAAGGGAGATCCTGCGCCTGCGCCGCCAGTGGTTCTCCAAGCGCAAGGGGATAGCCGCTCTCCTCAAGGAGGCGGTCACCCGGGAAGAAGCCGCGCTGATCGACACCGATGCGCTCTCCAAGGCCGACGAATGCGACGGCGCCCTGGGCGCGCTCGGATCCGACGCCGCCGCCTTCGGACACCTGACGCTCACCGTGACGGTCACGGCCGACACCGAACAGGGGGCGGACGAGCGGGCGAGGGCGGTGGAGGCGGCCCTGAACGCCCAGGGCTTCGTGGCGCGCGTGGAGGATCTCAACGCCGTCGAAGCGTGGCTCGGCTCCCTCCCGGGCGAGCCCTACGCCGACGTTCGCCGCCCGCTGGTCTCCACCCTCAACCTCGCAGACATCCTCCCGGTCTGCGCTGCCTGGGCGGGCCCGGCCAGGGACGATCACCTGGCCGGCCCGCCCCTTTTCCTCGCACGCACCACGGGCGCCACCCCGTTCCGGGTCGCCCTGCACGTGGGCGACGTGGGCCACGCCATGGTCGTAGGCCCCACCGGCTCGGGCAAGAGCGCCCTCCTGGCCTTCATGGCCCTGCAGTGGCTCCGCTATCCCCGCGCCCGCATCGTGGCCTTCGACAAGGGCCGTTCCATGCGGGCCGCGACGCTCGCCTGCGGCGGCGTCTGGCGGGCGCTCAGCGCCTCAGGCGGCTTCGAGCTGCAGCCGCTGGCCCTGATCGACGATCCGGCGGAGCGGGCTTGGTCGCTGGATTGGCTTTGCGAGGCGGCCGCCCTGGCGGGTCTGGTCATCACCCCGCGGCGTCGGGAGGAGGCCTGGAGCGCGCTCTCGGCCCTCGCGGGGTCCCCGCCCGCCCAGCGCACGCTGACCTTGTTCTGCGCCCTGGTGCAGGACAGGGACATGGCCGCCGCCCTCGAGCCGCTGACGGTGAAGGGGGCCCACGGCGCCTTGCTGGATGCGGCGGGCGGAGCCGAGCCGTCCGGCGTGTTCGAGACCTTCGAACTCGAGCAGCTGATGTCTACGCCCTCCGTCGTGCCGACGGTTCTGGGTGCGCTCTTCCACGACCTCGAGCGCGGCTTCGACGGCGCCCCGACGCTGATGATCCTGGACGAAGCGTGGCTCTTCCTGGGGGAGAGCGGCTTCGCCGCCAGGATTCGAGAGTGGCTCAAGACGCTCCGCAAGAAGAACGTCGCCGTGGTCTTCGCCACCCAGAGCCTCGACGACGTGGTCCGCTCCCCGATCGCCTCGGCGCTGATCGAGAGCTGCCCGACCCAGGTCCTTCTGCCCAACCCCCGGGCGCTGGAGCCGGCGTCCGCCGACCTCTACCGGCTGTTCGGGCTCAATCGCCGCCAGCTCGAACTGCTCGCCTTCGCCCCGCCCAAGCGCGCCTACTATCTGCGCCAGCCGGCCGGGAGGCGGCTCTTCGATCTCAGGTTGTCGGGCGCGGGGCTCGCCATCTGCGGCGCCTCCACCCCCGAGGACCAGACGCTCATCGACCGCATCCTCGACGCCTGCCCGAGCGGCGGCTTCGCGCCGGCCTTCCTCGAGGCCAAAGGCGTGGCGGCCGCCGCCGACCTCTTTGCAGCCTTCCAGACCCCCACCTCGCTCGCAGCGGAGTAGCCCATGCATCCGATCCGTCTCGCCGTCGCCGCGGTGCTGACCCTTCAGCTCACCGGCACTCCGCCCGCCGCAGCGCAGGCCATCGTCTTCGATCCCACCAACCACGTGGAGAACGCGCTCCAGGCCGCCCGCCAGCTGGAAAGCCTCGCCAACGACGCCCGGCAGCTCGCCAACGAGGCCCGCATGCTGGCCCGCTCGCCGCTTTCGCAGGCAGGTGAAATCGGACGCGCCCTGGCCGCCGTCGACGCCCTCGCCAAGGAGGTGAAGGGCCTGACTGCGGACGCCGCGTCTCTGGAGCAGCAGTTCCAGGGGCTCTACGGCGGCGATGCGTCCGCCACGGACAAGCTCCGGATGCTGGAGCAGGGGCTGGCGCGGCTCGCGGCCGCCAAGCAGACGGCCCAGGACCTGGCCCGAATCGCCGCCGAACTGAACGGCGCGGGCGCGGCCCAGCAGCGCAGGATCGGCGCGGCCCTCTCGGCCTCCGAGGCGGCCGACGGCCAGACCGCCGCCATCCAGTCCTCGACGCAGCTCCTCGGCGTCCTCTCGGAACAGCTCACCGGCGTCCAGGCCCTCATCGCAGGCCAGGCGCGGCTCTCGGCGAGCGAAGCGGCCCGGGCGGCCGCTGAGCGCGAGGCGGCCGTCGAGGCTCACCGCCGCCTGTGGGCGCGCGAGGCGCAACGGCCCGCTCCGCCGGCGTTCCAGCCCTTTCCGGCGGCGCGGAACTGATCGAGGCGAGGGCGTCGCCATGGCTGTGAGCACCGAGACGGCCAACGACCTGATGGTCGTCTTCTCGGAGCAGGTGTCCGCCGGCTTCGAGGCCCTCTCCGGCCCCGTCGACAGCGTGTTCGGCACCATGATCGTCCTAGTGGTCGCCCTCACAGGCATGCAGTGGGCCCTCTCCCCAAACCGGGAGCTGCTGGCCGGCGGGGTGGGCAAGATCCTGCTGATCGGCACGTTCGCGTGGCTGATCAACGACTGGCAGGGGCTCTCCGAAACCCTCTACGCAGGTTTCATCGACCTGGGCCTGACCGCCGGCGGCGGGAGCCTGAGCCGCGAGGAGTTCCTCAACCCGGGGGCGGTGCTGGAGGCGGGCTGGCGGATCGTCCGGGCGATGGGCGAGATCGAGACCCATGTGACCAGCCCGCTGGACGTCGCCGGCAACCTCACCGACGCGCTGATCCTCGGCCTGGCCATGATCGGGGCGATGATCGCGTTCGCGGTGCTGGCCCTCCAGATCATCGTCGTGGTGCTCGAGTTCAAGATCGTCACCCTCGGCGGCTTCGTGCTGCTGCCGTTCGGGATCTGGACGAAGTCCGCCTTCCTGGCGGAACGGCCGCTGGGCTACGTCGTGTCGGCGGGACTGAAGGTGCTGGCGCTCGCCATCGTCGTCTCCGGCGCCCAGTCGGTCTTCGACCGCCTGCTCCCCTCGGAGGATCCGGACATCTACGAGGCGCTGGCCATCCTGGCGGCGGCCCTGCTGCTGGCGATGCTCGCGGTCTTCATCCCCAATCTCGCCGCCAGTCTGATCACCGGCGGGCCGGCGCTCGGCGCAGGCGCCCTGGTGACATCGGGTCTTGCGGTCGCCGGCGGCGGGGCGCTGGCGGCCGGCGCGGCGGTCTCGGCCGGCGCACGGTTCGGGAGCGGCGCAGCAGCCATGACCCGCGCGGCTCGTACTGCGGCAGGGGCGTCCGCGCGGCGGCGCCCGCCGCCGCCCGGGCCGGCCGGTCCGCGCGGGCCGACCGGATCCCCGCCTGCGGGTACAGGGGGCCGTTCGCTCCATGCGCCAGCCGAGGCTTCAAGCCCGTCCCCGTCGGCGTCGACCGCTTCACGTGAGGCCGACGCGGCCCCTGCGGAAGAGGCCGTCT
>NZ_DATAGM010000452.1:0-6193 GCF_036263695.1 Phenylobacterium sp. | reverse complement strand
GTGACGGCGCCCTGATCGAGCAGCTCGCTTACCCGCCAGTCGGCGAAGCCGCGGCCGTCCAGCGCCGCCTGCGCCAGCTCGGCCTGGGCAGAGGCGTCCTTCAGGCGCGCCAGCATCCGGGCCTGACGAAGATTGATGCGGCCCGCCCGCAGCGCCTGAATGGCCTGCGGGGGCAGCGCCGAAAGGGCCGCCAGCCGGCGCACCTCCACCTCGGCGTAGCCCAGCGCCTGGGCGATGACCGTTGGCGTGAGCTTCGACTTCAGCATGCGGCCGATGAAGACGATGACGTCGGCCACGTGCACCGGCACGGCGGTGTTGGTGAGCAGGGCGGCCGCGGCCTGCCGGGCAGGGTCGGTTTCCTCGAACACCTCCACCGGATAGTCCTCGCCGATCTCGCCGGCCGCCAGCAGGCGGTCAAGCGCGAGCAGCCGCCTGCGGCCGTCGAGCGCCATCGCCGGGCGCTCGCCCCGGCGGCCGGGCCGAACGGTCAGCGGCTGCAACAGCCCAGCGGCCTTGATGGTGGCCGCCAGCTGCGGGATCTCCTCGTCCGGCGCCTCGTCGAAGCGTAGGTTCTCGGGAGCGATCCCGATGTCCTTCAGGGGATAGACCTTGCGCGTCCGCTCCGGCGCGGCGGCCTTGGGGGTGTCGGTCATGGGGCATCTCCGGCCCGCCGGCGGCTCATCCCGCCGGACCCGGGCGCCCCGTCCCGCCCTTCCTTCTCTCCTCCTGAGCGAGGTCGTTCCAGTCACCGTGGGGGCGGGGCGGGAGCCGGACCTCGGCCTCCACTCCGCTCCCTCTGAGCCGCCGCGCCAGTCGCCAGGCCGCCTTCTCGCCGACCCGCCCTCGGTCGGCCGCGATCAGCACCCGCCGCACGCCCGCCGGCGCGGTCCAGCGCGCAAGGCCTCCCGCCCCGAGCAGCGCCCAGGCCGGCAGGCCGAAGCGCTCGCCCGCCGACAGCGCCGTGAACACGCCCTCCGCCACCAGCAGCCGCTCGTCTGCAGGGTCGAGCCGCACCGCCGCCCCCGGTGGTGCGGCGCCCACCAGCTTGCGCGGGAGCCTCAGCTCCTGAGCGCGCTGGCCGTTCGGGGTGAGGTAGGTGACCTCCACTCCCGTCAGCGAGCCATCCTCCGCCGTCACGGCGGCGACCAGGGCAGGGCGGGTCGACGGCCCCGGGCGATAAACCGCGAGCGGCGCGGCCGCGTGGGCCCGAAGCACCGGGATCTGGCGCAGCGGCCGACCAACCGCGCGCCGCCGCGCGTAGAGGTCGGCAGGCGAGCCGGGCCGAACCGCGTGGCCGCTCTCCCACAACGCCCGCGCCGCGGCCCTGCGCTCCGGCCCGGACACCGGCGGCGGCCCGCCGGCCGCCGCCGCCCCGCCCACCGGCCGGGCGTCGGCGTCTATCAGGCCGCGGGCCCGCAGGTCGTCGAGGACGGCGCGCCAGTCCGCAGCGCCGAAGCCATGGGCGATGACCCGCCCATCGGACAGCAGCAGCGACACCGACCGATCGGCGGGACTGTGGCCAGGCGCGGGAACGCTCGCGCGCCGGCCGCCGGCGTAGAGCTCTCCGCCGAGGGCGGCGACGATGGCGCGAAGCGTCATGGCCGCCTCACCCGTGCGCAAGGGAGTGGCAGGGAGGTGCGGGTGAAGGACATAGGGCGCTCCGGATCTTGCGGTCCCACAGGGCTGATCGACCGATGCCGTCCTTCCTCACCTCCGGCGGACCCCGACTCCGCCAGGCCGGCGGGGCAGGTCCTGCCGCCGCCGTTCCGGCGCGTTTCCGGCCGGATTTTTTGCACTTTGGTCGCGGCTAAGTGCCGGAAACTCTTCAGGATCAGGCAGATTGTGGCTCTGGAGGTCCCCCGTTCGATCCGGGGAGATCAGCCTGCCGCTTGTTCCGTGGCGTTCCAGGCCGTCTCAGACGCGCCGCTCAGGTCTCAGCCTGACCCGGCGGCCCCATCGTTCGGCGGGCGCAAAATAGTCCGTAACCCAGCGAAGCTGGGCTAGACTCCACCGCGAGTGATGGATGGCGACAGGCACCTTGAAGATGGCCTCGACACTCCCGCAGGCGAAGCGGCGCGACCTCGCGCACGCGGTCGAGGTGCTGTTCGCTTAAATCGAGGACGCCCCTGACGGGGCGCAACGCCCCGGTCTGGCGTTGATGGGATCTGAGCTCACGGCTTCCCTCCCACCGCGGATTCAGACGCGGGCTCCGCGCGAGCGACGGGTCGGTCCTTCGAGCCGGGACAGGTGAAGGTCCGCTCCTGGCGCGAACTTGAGGTCCGCTCATGGCGCATCGCGGACCGGCGAGTGAGACTGCTGGCTGGCGTCCTGGGATTCCGGCGGGAGGCCAGGCGGGCTGCCAAGATCCGCAGATTGGCTCCACAGTGCCCCGTCTACCTCAACGAGAGCAACATCGATGGCGCAGCGCCGGTGAAGGCGCGGGTTGAGGGGCCAGGCCGCAGGTGCGCTTAGCTCGCGCATCGGATACCCTTCTTTTCAATCGACACGGCTCAAGGCCGGGAGGGAACCCCATGCTGAAGTCCACATCTTCGCTGATGGCGCTGGCGCTTGCCGCGGGCCTGGCGACAGCCTCTCAGGTGGCCGCGCAAGAGGCCGAAGACCCGATCGATCGGGTGATCGTGTTCGGCGACAGCCTCGCCGACGGCGGCTTCTACGCAGCCGGTAACCCCAACTTCCCAGCCGGCGCCGGCAGCTTCACGACCAATCCCGATCCGGTCTCGCCCGAAGTCATGGCGGCGCAACTGGGGCTGCCGCTCGATCCCGTCTACGGCCGCGGCGGCACCAACTACGCCATCGGCGGCGCGCGCGTCACCGCGCCGAGCGGCATCACCATCCCGATCACCAACCAGGTCACGAACTTCCTCGCCAGCGGCCAGACGTTCGGCCCGCAGGACCTCGTCTACATCCAGGGCGGCGGCAACGACTTCTTCGCGTGGGTGGCGGGTGGCGGCGTCAACAACGCAATCCTCACCAACGCGGCGACCGAGCTCGCCGGACAGGTGCAGCGGCTGGAAGCCGCCGGCGCCGAGCGCATCGTCACGATGTCAATTCAGGGCAGCGGCGGCCTGCAGGTGTTCAACCAGGCTTTCGCGGCCAGCCTCGCCAGCCGCGGCGTGAACGCCCTCTATGTCGACGTGAACCGGCTGTTCGCAGAGATCGTCGCCGACCCCGCTCCATTTGGGATCACCAACACGACGGGCCTCGCCTGCATCGGCTCCTCGCTGACCTGCACCCCAGCGACGTACGTCGCGCCGGACGCCAACGAGACCTACCTGCGCGCCGACAGCGCCCACCCGGCCGGCATCACCCAGCGCATCCAGGGCCAGGCGATCGCCAGCCTGGTCAAAGCGCCCGAGCAGATCGGACAGCTTTCCTTCGCCGCGCAAAGCGGCATGCGCGCTCACCGGGACATGGCGGAGAACGCCATGCACGGCGTCCTGGCTTCGCCTGGAAACGGCCCCACCGTCTTCGGCTCCGTCGGCCATCACGACTTCGACTCGCAAGGTTCCAAGCAGCTTATCGGGTTGGAAGAGACCAGCACCATCTTCCAACTGGGCGTCGACTACGCGCTCTCCGGGTGGGGCGCCGGCTTGGCGCTCAGCTACTCGCAGTCCGCCGGCGAATTCTACGCCTCCAGCGGCGGCTATGACGGCGAGAGCTGGTCGGCCACGGCCTACGCTCGCACGCAATTGGGCCCGATCGACGCCGTCGTTGACGCCTCCTACGGCCAGGTTGACTACAACGAGCTCACTCGCCGCCTGACCCTTGGGCCTGCCGTGCGCCTGCACCGGGGGCAGACGGACGGGACCTACATGGCCGTGCGGGGCTCCGCCTCGGTGAACGTCTTCGAAGCCGCCGGCTTCCAGTTGGGCCCCGAAGCCGCTGTGACCTTCGAACGTATCGAGATCGACGGCTACGACGAGGCCGGTGATCTGTCGACGTCGGCGACCTTCGGCGAGCAGGATCTGGAGAGCGTGTTCGGGCGCATCGGGCTGGTTGCACGCCGCCCGGGGCCGGTGTCGGTATTCGCCCGCGTCTCCTACGAGCACGAGTTCGATTCCGAGGATCGGCGCTTCGTGATCCGGCCTGCCGGTGCGCCGATCTCCTACGAAAGCCGGCTCAACCCCGCAGACGAGGGCTACTTCAGCTACGCCGCCAGCCTGAGCGGCCAAGTGAGCCAAGCCTTCTCGCTGCAGGTGGGCGTCAGCGGTTACTCCGGCCGCGGCGAACTCGACAGCGTCACGGGCTCCGTGTCCGGCGCCCTGGCTTTCTGACAGGCTGGCGGGGGTGTGGCGAAGCGCCCACCCCCGCTATCCTTCGCTCATGGCCAGCTATGAGCTTCTGCATCTCGCCCTGATCGCCGCGCCGGGCCGACAGAGCCACGCCACGTTCGAGTGTCAGGGCAGGGTGGAAAGCGAACGTACGAGCTAGAGCGGACGCTTGGGGCTGCCGCACGGACCCGGCACTCAGCAGTCGAGGCTAGCCGCAATCAGGCACCGCAGACCCGCTTGTTCGAACATCAGCTCGACGCTGCCATTTAGCTCCGCAGCCAAGCCTCGTTCAAGCAGCCGGGACCCGAAGCCACGGCGCGATGGCGGCTGTACCGCCGGTCCCCCACGTTCCCGCCACTCAAGTTTCAGCCGCCCGCCAGGTTCGACCGCCGAGCTGAGCGTCACATAGCCGCCGCCCGCACCCAGCGCTCCATACTTCAGCGCATTCGTGCCGAGTTCATGAAACGCCATCGATAGGGCCAGCGCGCACTTGCTCGAGAGGCTCGCATCCGGACCCGCGACATGTACCCGATCGCTCGCTGCCGCGAGAGCGCTTAGAACCCTTTTTGCAATACTGTGCAGCGTTGCGCCTTCCCATTGTTCCTGGGTCAGAATGTCGTGCGCCGTCGCTAGGGCCGAGATGCGCTGGAGAAAGCTCTCGCGCATCTGCGCGGCTGGCCTGTCGCCGCTGAGCGTTTGAACGGCGATCGCCTGAACCGTCGCAAGGTTGTTCTTCACCCGGTGATTGAGCTCAAGCACCATCAGCTTGAGCTTCTCTTCGCTGTTACGAAGCTCGAGTTCCTGGCGCTGCCGATCGGTTACGTCGGCCCCTTGTACGAAGATGCCGGTGACTTGGCCGGCCGCATCCTTCAGTGGCTGGTACACGAAATCGACATAGCGCTCATTCACAGGTCCGCCTGGCTGAGCCTGCACAGTGTATTTCGCACCGCTGGCAAGGTAGGGCCGCCCAGTCGCGAACACCTCGTCGAGGAGTGTCAAGTAGCCCTGCTCCACGGCATCTGGCAGCGCTTCGGCGACGGTCCGGCCAAGAACGGGTCGATGGCCAACCAGCTGCATGTAGCCCCCATTGGCCAGATCGACTCGATGTTCGGGACCAGATAGCAGCGCCATAAACGTCGGAGCCTGAGCAAACATCTGCGAAAGCCGATCGCGCTCGAACGAGACTTGGCGCTCAGCCAGAACCCGCGGTGTTGTCTCTGGCGAGATATTGAGGACTGCCGGGATAGAGCCATCTTCAGCGCGCAGCGCTGAGAGCGAGTAGCTGAACCAGGCAAGATCGCTCGCGCCACCCTCCAGACGCGCCATGGTGAACGGCGCATCCTCGAAGAAGATCGGGTCTCCGCCGCGTCTGACTTGGTCGAACTGTGGCTGAAGCTCTTCCCAGATCTCAGCCCACACGATGCCGCCGGGCTGTCCAAGAGACGCCGGGTGCTTGGCGGACAGGATGCGTCGATAAGCGTCGTTATAAAGCAGCGCGTACTCAGGCCCAATCCAGAGACAAATCGGAAACGGCGAGTCGAACATGGACCTGGCGAACGTCCTGACCGCCGCACACCAGGTGGAGGGGGCGCCAATGGGCGTTGCGCTCCAGTCTAGGCGTCGCGCGAGCTCGCGGACGACACCCGGGCCAGCGAAGATCTCTGCAGCGAAGGGATCGTGGTTCCGCGGCGCCTGGGTTTGATCGTGTTCCACTTAGACGGGGTACTTCCTGGGAGGCACGACGCATAGCTGCCAATCACGGATTCCGGATCTTTCATGGCCGAGCTGCACGGCCGTTTAACCTCTGGCCCCAGCGCGACCGGTCCGCCACGGGTGGAAGGGCCTCAAAGCCCCAACAGACGCCCGGGGCACCCAGGCAGGGCGCTCGGCTAAAGAGCCGC
>NZ_DATAGM010000451.1:0-4493 GCF_036263695.1 Phenylobacterium sp. | reverse complement strand
GCCCAGGACGCCGTCGACCTGCAGCCCGGCGACCGGCAGGACCGGGGCGCGGACGCGGCGGTGGGTGCGGGCGCCGACCTGCAGCCGGTCCACCAACACGCTCTGCCGCCGGCGTGACCCGGCCACAGTGTTGACCTTGACCAGCGGACCGGGCGGCAGGCCGAGCTGTTCGGCGAGGGCGGCGGCGATGCAGGAGATGTTAGCCCCGGTGTCGACCAGGAACTGGAAGGGGCCGTGGCCGTCCACGAAGATCGGCGCGGTCACCTGCAGCGAGGCGGTGTCCAGGGTTGGGACCGATGTGTCCTCGTGGACCTCCTCGGCGGTGGTGCCTTCGGCCTGAGCGTGGGCCAACGACGGCGCGAACGCCGCGGCGGCCGCCAGCAGCCCCATCGCCTCTCGCCTGTTCGCCCGCACGGGCATGGCGTTTCCCCACGCTCCCTGCCGGCAGGATACGCCGATGCGGATAACGCTGCAATTTGAACCGCGCGAGGTTCCGTGGCGGGAACTTGTCACAAGTCCTTGCGCCATCTACGCCTTCCCAGAGTCGGGGAGCGCGACGCGTAAGGAAGGGAAGCCTTGGTCAAGCACATCCTGGAGGAGCTCGAGCGGCGCAGGGACGTGGCGCGTCTGGGCGGGGGCGCGCGGCGCATCGAGAGCCAGCACGCCAAGGGCAAGCTCACCGCCCGCGAGCGGCTGGACCTGCTGCTGGACGAGGGCAGCTTCGAAGAGTTCGACATGTTCGTCGAGCACCGGGCGACCGACTTCGGCATGGCCGACCAGCGCATACCGGGCGACGGGGTGGTCACCGGCTGGGGCACCATCAATGGCCGGACGGTGTTCGTCTTCTCCAAGGATTTCACGGTCTTCGGCGGCTCTCTTTCAAGCGCGCACGCGCAGAAGATCGTCAAGGTGCAGCGCCAGGCGATGAAGGTGGGCGCGCCGATCATCGGCCTGTTCGACGCCGGCGGCGCGCGCATCCAGGAGGGCGTCGACTCGCTCGCCGGCTACGCCGACATCTTCCTGGAGAACACTCTGGCCTCGGGCGTCATCCCGCAGATCAGCGTGATCATGGGCCCCTGCGCCGGCGGCGACGTCTACTCGCCGGCCATCACCGACTTCATCTTCATGGTGAAGGACACCTCCTACATGTACGTGACCGGTCCCGACGTGGTGCGCACGGTCACTCATGAGGATGTCAGCCACGAGGAGTTGGGCGGCTACCGGGTCCACGCGCTGAAGAGCGGCGTCGCCGACGGGGCGTTCGAGAACGACCTGGAGGCGCTGACGCAGGTGCGCCGGCTCATCGACTTCCTGCCGCTGTCCAACCGCGAGAAGCCGCCGGTCCGCCAGAGCTTCGACGAGCCGGAGCGGCTGGAGCCGAGCCTCGACACCCTGGTGCCGGCCAACCCCAACAAGCCCTACGACATGAAGGAGCTGATCCTGAAGGTCGTGGACGAGGCCGACTTCTTCGAGATCAGCCCGGACTACGCCAAGAACATCGTCGTCGGCTTCGCCCGCATGGACGGGGCGCCGGTGGGGATCGTCGCCAACCAGCCGCAAGTCCTGGCCGGCGTGCTGGACATTGACGCCTCGCGCAAGGCGGCGCGCTTCGTGCGCTTCTGCGACGCCTTCGAGATCCCCATCGTCACCTTCGTCGACGTGCCCGGCTTCATGCCCGGCACCCGCCAGGAGCAGGGCGGCCTGATCCGCCATGGGGCCAAGCTCTTGTTCGCCTATGCCGAGGCGACGGTGCCGAAGGTGACGGTGATCACCCGCAAGGCCTACGGCGGCGCCTACGACGTGATGAGCTCCAAACACATCCGCGGCGACGTGAACTACGCCTGGCCCACCGCCGAGATCGCGGTGATGGGCTCCAAGGGTGCGGTGGAGATCATATTCCGCGCCGAGATCGGCGATTCGGACGCCATCGCCGCCCGCGAGGCGGAGTACAAGGACCGCTTCGCCAACCCGTTCGTCGCCGCATCCCGCGGCTACATCGATGACGTCATCATGCCCCACTCGACGCGCCGCCGGATCGTGCGGGCGCTCAAGCGTCTGGAGGGCAAGGTCCTCGAGAACCCCTGGAAGAAGCACGACAACATTCCGTTGTAGGCGGCCCAGCCCCTGTCCCCTCGGGCTTCGCCTCAGGGGAGAGGAGGAGTCTGCGCGGAACAACCTGCGCCAGACCCTTGTTACGCCGGCAGGGCATCCCCCGCCCACGGTTTCAACGAACAAGGGAGACCTCGTCATGGCCGATCGATGGACTGACGAACGCGACCGCGAGCAACGCGACCGGGACTGGCAGCGCTCGGAGCGCTTCGGCCGCGGACAGAGCCGCGACCAGGATTACGGACAGCAGGGTTTTGAAGGCGCCGGCGGCGACCGCGAGGGCCGCACCTTCGACCCGCGCGGCGGATACGACGACGACCGCGGCTACGATTTGGACCGCAGCTACAGCTCCGGCTCCGGCGCCGAGGATCGCGGTTATGGCGAAGGCGGCTTCGGCGGCCGAGGCTATGGCGGCGGCGCTCAGAGCGATCGTAACGAGTTCGGCGCGCGGTTCTCCGGCCCGGATCGTGACCAGGTGTTCGGCGAGCGCGAAAGCGGCGACAACTATCGTGGCGGCGCCACCTATAGCGGCGCGGACTACGGGCGCTCGTCGGGGGGCTCGCAATCGGGCGGCGGCCAACAGTATGGCGCCTACGGAAGCCAAGGCAGCCAAGGCGGACAACGCGAGTACGGCCGCGGCGGCGAGCACTTTGGCCAGGCCTACGGACAGCAGACCCAAGGGCGCGGGAGCGACTATCGCGCCGGCGGCCGCTTCTATGGCGACGACGCCCGCGAGCCCATCTATCGCGAGGAATACGGCCAGGGCGGCCGCGACCACGGCCCGGTCCCTGGCGGCTACGAGGCCCCGCAGTGGCGCGGCGGAGCCGAGACCTACGGCGGCCGCTCGCAGGGCTGGCGCGGCCGCGATCATGACGACCATAGCCCGCCCAACGTTCGCGAGGGGCGCGGCGAAGGCGGCCGCAGCTGGTGGGACCGGGCGAAGAACCAGGTCGCCTCCTTCTTCGGCGACGAGGACGCCGAGCGCCGCACGGAGTGGGACCGCCAGACCCAAGGCGCCCAGACCCAGGGCCACCGTGGCCGCGGGCCGAAGGGGTACAAGCGCTCCGACGAGCGGATCAGCGAGGAAGTTCACCGGCGGCTGACGGACGACCCCTGGGTCGACGCCACCCACATCGAGGTGGAGGTGAAGAACTGCGAGGTCACCTTGTCCGGGAACGTCTCCGACCGCGAGGAGCGGCGCAGGGCCGAGCGCTGCGTCGAGGACATCTGGGGGGTGACCCACGTGCAGAACAACCTGCGTGTCCAGCAGAACCAGGGCCAGGGCCTCAGCGGCGACAACCCGCGTGAAGGCGCCGGCTCGATGCTGGGGCGCGGCTCGTCCGACACTTCGAGCAACAACCCGATTACCGGGACCGGCCACGGCTTTGGCGACAACATGCTGGCGGCAGGCGACCCGGCCGCGGCCGGCGCCGCCTCCCTGACGGACGCCGGCAGCACCGGCCAGGCCGGCCAGAGCGGCACGACCACCGCCGGCTCGGCGACCACCTCGACCGGCGCGCCCTCGACAAACAAGGACCGCAAGTAGAACGGCGCACCCTCCCCGGAGCGGGGAAGGTCTGGCGCAACTCATCAAGGCCCTCTCCCCCACAAGGGGAGAGGGCTTTCTTCGTCAGTAGGCGAACGCCCGGTAGCTCTCTTCGCGCTTCACGGCCTCGGCGACGTTCTCGAACACCGGGTTGAAGCGCAGCCAGCGCTTCGCCCGCTCGGGCATGCGGGCCAGCGTATCGGCGGGAACGCGGATCTGCACCTCGGGGCGGAACAGCCAACGGCGCGAGTAGCCGATGACGACCATCGGCCGGGGCGTGGCGGACCGGTTCGGCGTGCCGCGGTGGATGTGGCGCACGTCGCGGATCATCACGTCGCCGCGCTGCATGAACACCTTCTGCAGCGGCGCCTCGCCGGTCTCGATGCGGCGCATGCCCTCGGCCTTGGGCGTCATGTGGGTGCCGGCGGCGAACTCCATCGGGCCGTTCTCCTCCGTCACATCGACCAGGGGGAAGTTGACGGCCAGCTGGTAGGGCGGGGTCTCGGCGCCGCTCTCGGGGAACAGCAGCTGGGTGTCGCGGTGCAGGTCCTGATAGTCCGAGCCCAGCAGCGGCGTGTCGCTCGCCAGCTGGCACATCACTCCGTCCTCGCCGACCAGCTCCTCGACCACCGACATGATGACGTCGTTGTCGACGATCTGCGGGTCGGCCCACAGGTCGGTGAAGGGCAGGGTGACATAGTGGCGGTTGGCGCCGCGGTTGGGGTCGTCGCCCTCGCGCTCGATCGCGTCGAGCAGCAGGGGCTGGAAGGCCTCGTTCCAGGCGTCGATGACGCCCACGGGGAAGAGGCCGCGGATGATGGTGCTGCTGGTCTCGCGC
>NZ_DATAGM010000450.1:0-10673 GCF_036263695.1 Phenylobacterium sp. | reverse complement strand
TGGTCCGCGCGCAGATGTGCGGCGACGCGTCGCGTACTCTTCTCATTGCCCATCGCCGGGCGTGTCTCGGCGACCCACACCGTTGCGCTGGCGCACGGCCTGAAGCCGGCGATGACGAGAGAGAGGAGCTAGGCGCCGCGCGCCGGCGCCTGAGCGGCGAACCAGGGCTTGAGGCGGCTGAGCGCCTCCTCCACCTCGGGGGTGGAGACGGCGAAGCTGAAGCGGATGAACCGGCGGCCCTCGACGGGGTCGAAGTCGACGCCCGGCGCGGTCGCCACCCCGGTGTCGCGGAGCAGCCGTTCGCAGAAGGCCAGGCTGTCGTTCGTCAGGTGGCCGATGTCGGCGTAGATGTAGAAGGCGCCGTCCGGCGGGGCGATGGCCGTCAGCCCGAGTGCGGGCAGGGCTTCCAGCAGCAGCTGGCGGTTCTCGCGGTAGACCTCGACGTGGCCGTCCAGCTCCTCGCGGCAGTCCATGGCGGCCAGCGCCGCGTGCTGGGCGAGCGAGGGGGCGGTCAGGAACAGGGCGCCCATGAAAGCCCGGGCGCGGGCCACATGCTCCGGCGGCGAAACCAGCCAGCCGAGCCGCCAGCCGGCCATGCTGAAGTATTTCGAGAAGCTGTTGATCACCAGCGCCTGCGGCTCGAACTCCAGCATCGAGCGGGCCGCCTCGCCGTAGGAGAGGCCGTGGTAGATCTCGTCGGAGACGATGCGGATCCCCCGCTCGCGGCAGATCCGGGCGATGGCGGCGAGCTCCTCGCCCGGGATGATGGCGCCCGTCGGGTTCGCGGGGCTGGCGACGATCAGGCCGGCCGGCGCCGGGTCGATGGCGGCGATCTGCGCCGCGCTCAGGCGGAACCGCTCGGCATGGCCGCAGGGCAGCTCCAGCGGGACCATGTTCAGCGCTTTGAGCGTATTGCGGTAGGCGACGTAGCCAGGCCGGGCGATGGCCACCACGTCACCGGGCTTGAAGCTCGACGCCAGCGCCATCACCAGGGCCGGCGAGGCGCCGCAGGTCAGCACGATCTGCTCGGGCTCGACCGCCACGCCGTAGGTCTCGGCGTACTGGCTGGCGATGCGCGAGGTCAGCGCCGTGCTCTCCCAGTAGCCCATCGGGTCGCTGTCCAGCACGCGGTGGGCGACCTCCAGGGCGGCCTGGGGCGCGCCGGTGGACGGCTGGCCGAACTCCATGTGCAGCACCGAGCGCCCCTGCCCCTTCAGCTCGTGGGCGATGCGGCTGATGGCGATGGCGTGGAACGGCTCGATGTCGTCGGACATGGGGCCCCGCTTAGCTGGCGCCGGTGCGCTGCGCCACCCCCGCCGCCCGCGCCCCTCCCAGCAGCGGCCAGAGCAGGTTCAGCGCCAGCCCGCCGAGCACCAGGGCCGCGGCCGCCAGCTTCCAGGCCGGCATCCCCTCGCCCAGCAGCAGGGCCGAGGCCCCCATGCCGAACACCGGCACCAGCAACGCCATCGGCGAGACGGCGGCCGCGGCGTTACGGGCCAGCAGGAAGCCCCACGCCGAGTAGCCGAACAAGGTGTTGCCCACCGTCTGCCAGGCCACAGCCCCCCAGGTGCCGGCGTCGGCGGCTCGCACGCCGTCGGCGATGGCGGCCGGTCCTTCGACGAACAGCGCCAGTAGGATCAGCGGCGGGGCGGAAAACAGGCTCGACCAGATCACGAAGGCCAGCATGGAGGCCTGCGGGCTGCGGCGAGCGACGAGGTTGCCCCCCGCCCAGCAGAGGGCGGCGAGCAACACCAGCCCGAGACCGAGCAGGGTCGCATCGCCCTGGGACCGGAGGGCGATCACCGCCAACCCGGCCGCGCCGAGCACGAGCGCGGCCCACTGGTAGCCGCGCAGGCGCTCGTGGCTGATGACCATGGCCATGCCGACGGTGAAGAACACCTGGGCCTGGACGACCAGCGAGGCCAGCCCCGGCGAAATATGGCCGTCCATCGCCAGGAACAGCAGCCCGAACTGGCCGGCCCCGATCAGCAGGCCGTATGCGGCGAGGTCCCTCCACGGCACAGTCGGCCTGCGCACGAAGAAGATCGCCGGCAGGGCCGCGAAGGTGAACCGCAGCGCCGCCAGGGTGAATGGCGGCAGGTCGTCCAGCGCCCAGCGGATGACGACGAAATTGGTCCCCCACACCGCCGTCACGGCCAGGGCGAGCAGCGCATGCGGCCAGGACAGGCGGGTGGAGGACATGGCCGCGCTGTAGCACCCGCCGAGGGCGGCGGGCCAGGGCGGCTAACGCCAGTCGCCGGCGGCCTTGAGAACCCCGGGCTTCTGCAGCAAGGCCGCGAGGGGTCGCTGCTCGATGGTGCAGGAGGCGACGGCGTGACCGTCGGCCAGCGCCTCGATCTTGCACACGGCGTCCTTGCCGAAGGCCGCCGCCATCAGGGCGCTCTTCGGCGTCCCGTCGCCGGCCGCGTCGGCCACACGGAGCGGCACCCACTTCTCCGGCTCGAAACCCTCGGCGACGCAAAGCGTCTGGCCGTCCTCGACGTGCAGGACCGGGCCTTCGATCACCTCTCCGGGCTTGGGGAGCGGCCCGGAGCAGACGCCGGCGTGAGCCGCGTCCGCGAACGCCAGTCCGCCGGCCACGGCCAGGCAGGACAGGAGGCGGTACAGGCGGAACATGGGAAGACGAACCCCCGGCGAGCGCCCGACGGGGATCATCGCCTCATGTTATCTAAGTAGTGAATTGCGCGTCGGTTCCCAAAGCGTAGCCGGGCCGTCGCTATCCCTCCAGCGCCCCGATCATCTCCACCCGCGGCGCGTGCCGGCCGCCCTCGAACTCGGCGGTCAGGAAGGCGTCCACAAGGTCGAGCGCCAGGCCTTCGCCCACCACCCGCGCGCCGATCGAAAGCATGTTGGCGTCGTTGTGTTGGCGGATCATCCGGGCTGAGAATGTGTCGACGCACACGCCGCAACGGATGCCCTTGACCTTGTTCGCCGCCATCATGATCCCCTGCCCGGTGCCGCAGAGGATGATCCCGAATCGGCAGTCGCCGGAGGCGACCCGCCGCGCGGCCGCTTCGCCGTGCTGAGGATAGGGCGTGCTCTCCGAGCTCGTGGGTCCGATGTCGACCACCTCCCAGCCCTGCGCCGCGATATGGGCGGCGATCGCCTGCCGGAGCTGAATGGCGGTGTGGTCGCTGGAGAGGACGATCTGGTTGTTGGCTCTCATGGAGAAGTCGTCCCGTTTCACAAGGCGATTTGGCGGCGTGGCCGAGTAGGATCAGGCGCCTTGGGCTTCGTCAATTTTTCGGCCAGCGCGGCGAGGGTCGAATCCCTCTTAGCTGGCCGAATGCGCGCCCTCTTCCCGCTTGTCGCGAGCGCCGTGCTGGCTCTCGCCTCCCCTTCCGCCGGCGCCGAGCCGGCCCGCGAAACCCGGACGCTGGCGGGTCTCGCCGCGCCGGCCGAGATCCGCATCGACCGCTGGGGGATCTCCCACATCTACGCGGGCTCGGTGCGGGACGCGTTCTTCCTGCAGGGCTACAACGTCGCCCGCGACCGGCTCTGGCAGATCGACACCTGGCGCAAGCGGGGGCTGGGCCTGCTGGCCAGGGACTATGGCCCGGCGTTCGCCGAAAAGGACCGCGCCGCCCGCCTCTTCCTCTATCGCGGCGACATGGACGCCGAGTGGGCCGCCTACGGCCCCCACGCCAAGGGCTACGCCGAGGCTTTCGTCGCCGGGATCAACGCCTACGTCGCCGAGGTGGATGAGGGTCGCCGCCCGCTGCCCGAGGCGTTCCGGCTGGCCGGCACGCGCCCGAACCGCTGGAGCCCCGAGGACGTGGTGCGGATCCGCAGCCACGCCCTCTCCCGCAACGCCGCCAGCGAGGTCGGCCGGGCGCGCATCGCTTGCCGGGCCGGCGGAGTCGGCGCGGCGCGGCTGTTCCGGCTGCTGGAGCCGGAGTGGCGGACGAAGGTCCCCGAGGGTTTGGATCCCTGCGACATCCCCGAGACGGTGCTCGAGGACTACCAGCTGGCCACCGGCGGCTTCCGCCTGCCGGCCGGCGTGGGCGCGCAGGCGGGACTCGATGCGCCCTCCCCTGA
Source organism: Phenylobacterium sp. (assembly GCF_036263695.1). Taxonomy (GTDB): domain Bacteria; phylum Pseudomonadota; class Alphaproteobacteria; order Caulobacterales; family Caulobacteraceae; genus Phenylobacterium. The sequence goes on along the minus strand of NZ_DATAGM010000450.1, from coordinate 6,614 downwards.
CGCCGTCGGCTCCAACAACTGGACGGTCTCCGGCGGCCGCACCGAGACCGGCCGGCCGATCCTCGCCAACGACCCGCACCGGGAGCACGGCGTCCCCTCGCTCCGCTACATCGTCCACCTGGAGGCGCCGGGCTTCTCGGTGATCGGCGCCGGCGAGCCGGCCCTGCCGGGAATCTCCATCGGCCACAACGGGACCATCGCCTTCGGCCTGACCATCTTCAACGCCGACCAGGAGGACCTGTACGTCTACGAGACCGACCCGGCCGATCCCGACCGCTACCGCTTCGGTGAGGGGTGGGAGCCGATGCGGATGGTGCGCGAGGCCATCGAGGTTAAGGGCGAACCGCCCAGGATCGTAGAGCTTCGCTTCACCCGCCACGGCCCTGTGGTGTTCCGCGATCCCAAGTCCCGACGCGCCTTCGCGGTCCGCAGCGTCTGGAGCGAGCCTGGGACCGGCGCCTACTTCGGCTCGGTCGACTACATGACCGCCAAGGACTGGGCGGGCTTCTCCTCGGCCCTGCGGCGCTGGGGCGCGCCGTCCGAGAACCAGATGTACGCCGACACCTCCGGCCACATCGGCTGGGTCGCGGCGGGCAAGGTCCCACGCCGGCCGGCGTGGGACGGCCTGATGCCGGTGCCCGGCGACGGCCGCTATGAGTGGGGCGGGTTCCTGTCGGCCGAGGAGCTGCCGTCCAGCTACGACCCGCCGCAGGGCTGGCTCGGCTCCGCCAACCAGATGAACCTGCCGCCAGGCTTCCCCCTCGCCGAGCGCAAGGTCGGGTTCGAGTGGTCGAACCGGGCGCGGATGGACCGGATCGCCAAGGTGCTGGGCGAGGACGACAAGGTCAGCGTCGCCGACTCCATGGCCCTGCAGACCGACCCCTACAACACCATCGCCGACCGGCTGATCCCGCTGCTGCCGGCCCGGGCCGGCCGTCGGGACCGCGAAGCGAACGCCGCGCTGGCCCTGCTGCGCTCATGGGACCGGCGCGCGGCGGCCGACAGCGCCGGGGCGGCGTTGTTCGAGACCTGGATCATGAAGCACCTGGGGCCGGCGGCCGTGAACCGCGCCGCGCCCCGCCCGGTGCGCGAGATGCTAGGCGGCGGCGACCTGGCGGCCGCCGTGAACCTCTTGGAGCGCTCGCCGACGCTGCGGACGCCGATCATCCTGCCGAGCCTCGCCGGCGCGTGGCGGGAGGTGGAGGGCCGGCTGGGACCCGATCCGGAGAAGTGGCGCTGGGGCGACCTGCACCAAGCCAAGTTCGAGCATCCGCTGTCGCCGCTGCTCCCCGTTGCCGAGCGCGAGCGGCTGGCGGTCGGCCCGACGCCGATGTCGGGCACGGCGCACTCACCGCTCGCCGCCACCTGGCGGCCCTCGGACTTCCGCGTCGTTTCCGGCGCCTCCTTCCGAATGGTCCTGGACGTGGGCGCCTGGGACAACAGCCGGGTGGTCAACACACCCGGCCAGTCGGAAGACCCGGCCAGCCCTCACTTCCGCGACCTCTTCCCGCTCTGGGCGCGAGGCGAGTACGTCCCCCTCGCCTACTCGCGGCCCGCTGTGGAGGCTGTCACCGAACGCGTGATCGCGCTCACGCCCGGCCGCTAGGCGGCTGCGGCTCTCGGGGCGCGAAGCTGCGCGCGTCCTCATAGGCGCCTTCGCCGGACGGCAGCTCGATGCGCTCCCGGGGCAGCGCCTCCGGGTGCTCGGCCTTCAGGAAGGCCACCAGCTTCTCGCGCACCTCGCAGCGCAGGTCGAACGCCTCGCCAGCGTTGCGGGCGCTGACCAGGCAGCGCAGCTCCATGGTCCGCTCGCGCAGTTCAGTGACCTGCAGCACCGCCACCCGCCCGTCCCACCGGGGCGAGGCGCGGGCGATCTCCTCGAGCTTGGCGCGGATGGCGGGCACGGGCGCCGCATAGTCCACGTGGACGAACACCACCCCGATCAGCTCCGCGTTCTCGCGCGTCCAGTTCTGGAACGGCTTCTGCAGGAAGTAGCTGAGCGGCAGAACGAGGCGGCGCTGGTCCCAGATCCGGATGACCACGTAGGTGGCGGTGATCTCCTCGACGTTGCCCCACTCGCCTTCGACCACCACGGCGTCGTCGATGCGGATCGGCTGGGTCATGGCGATCTGGATGCCAGCGATCAGATTGAACAACAGCGGCTGCAGCGCCAGGCCGACGATGATCGAGGCCGCACCGCCCGCCGCAAGCAGGCTGACGCCCCACTGGCGCACGCCGCTGACGGTCATCAGCGCCAGACCAGCGGTGACGATGAAGATGAGTATGATCAATGCCCGCCGCAGGATGCGGACCTGCGTCAGGTGCTTGCGGGCGAGAAGGTTGTCCGAAACGTCCACCCGGAAACGGCGCATGTAGAGCGCCGTGCCGATGTCCAGGGCGATGTACGCAGTCCAGCCGAGCAGCACGATGAAGCCGATCAGCAGCAGGTGCTTGAGGCCGCCCTCCAGCGCCTTCGGCAGGGGCGCGATGGTCGATGAGGCCGCCAGCGCGACGATGACAAGGGCCCAGCGCCCCGGCCTTCGCGTGCGCACCACCAAGGGCCGCCAGAACTCGTTCGCTCTGCGCATCGCCCGCCGGACCAGCCGGACCAGGATCTCATGCAGGACCAGGGCGGCGGCAAGCGCGATGGCCATCAGGCCCAGGCTGAAAGCCCAGGGCGGCACGCCGGTCTGACGCTCGGCCTGGGCGATCAGGCCAGCGAGGCTGTCGATCAAGTTCACCGGTCAGGGGCTCCCGCACCCGAAAGCCGCTGCGCTCGGACAGGTTCCCCCTAGGCCGCGCCGTCCTGGGCGGCGCTCGCGCCGGCGATCTTGCCGAACACCGCGCCGGCTGTCAGGCCCGTGCCGCCGGGATAGTTGTGCCAGAACAGCCCGCCGACCATCTCGCCGGCGGCGTAGAGGCCCGGGATCGGCGCAAGGTCGACGTCCAGCACCCGCCCGGACCGGTCGATCCGCACCCCGCCAAAAGTGAACGTGATGCCGCAGGTGACGGCGTACGCCTCGAACGGCGGCGTATCGATGGCCTGGGCCCAGTTGGACTTGGGCGGGCTCACGGCCCTGGCCGCCTTGCCGTCCTTCACGTTCGGATCAAAGGACACGTCGGCCCCCACGGCGCCGTTGAAGGCGCGGATGGTGTCGAGAGCCCGAACGGCGTCCACGTCTTCCAGCTTCTCGACGAGGGCCTCCAGCGTGTCCGCCGTCACTTTGGTGACCTGCCGGATGCGGTATTCGTCGCGCAGCAGGTGGCGGGTCTTGGCGTCGAACACCTGCCAGGCGAACTGCCGCGGCTGGGCCAGGATCTCCCGGCCGTACTTGGCGTAGGTGTAGTTGCGGAAATCCGCGCCCTCGTCGACGAACCGCTCGCCGCGGGCGTTGAGCATTATCCCGAATGGGTAGGAGTGCTTCTGGAACCCGTCGCCGACCGTCAGGTCGCCGAACTCCGGCGCGTTGCGCTCCCATCCCACCGCATGGCAGCCGGACCAGTGGCCATAGGGCATCGCCCCGATCTCCAGCGCCATCTTGAGGCCATCGCCGGTGTTGAACCGGCTGCCGCGCACCTTGGCCAAATCCCAGCCCGGCCCCAGGTAGCGGGTCCTCCACTCGGCATTCGCCTGGAACCCGCCTGCGGCCAGCACGACCGCGTCGGCGGCCAGTTCATGGGTGCGCCCCTCAATCCTCGCCCGCACGCCCCGCACCCCATCGTCGCCGGCGATCAGCGACAGGGCACGGGCGCCGTAGCGGACCTGGATACCCTCCCGCACCGCGATCCCCGTCCAGGCGTCCACCAGTCCCGGCCCGCCGCCCCACGCCTCCACGGTCAGACCGCCCCAGAACTTGAAGCGGCCGTCCACCTGGAAGGCCTGCCGGCCCCAGATCGGCGCGAAGCGGACGCCCTTCTCCGCCATCCAGAACAGAGTCGGGCGGCTGCGGCGCACCAGGAGCTCGCAGAGTTCCGGGTCGGTGCGGTACTCGGTGACCCGGCCCATGTCCTCGAAGAACTGCTCCTCGGCGTAGGCGCCGAAGTCGGTGCGGGCGACCTCCTCGTCGGTCAGGTCGGGCATCAGCCGGCGAAGGTCCTCGACCCCGGAATAGGCCAGGCGCATCGCCCCGGCCGTGAAGCGGGAGTTTCCCCCGGCCTCGGCCTTCGGCGCGCGCTCCAGGACCGTGACTTCCGCGCCCCCTTCGCGCGCCGCGGCGGCCGCGGCGAAGGCCGCGTTCCCGCCGCCGACGACGATAACCCTCACCCGCTAGGCGCCCTGCGGGGCCTGGCGGACGACGGGCGGGGCCCAGCCAGGCTCCAGCGCCTTGGCGGGCGTCTCGGCCGTGACCATCCCCATGAAGCTGTTCATCCGCGTGTCGTAACCGAGCAGCTCGCGCACCCTCGGCGAATAGCCGCGAACCATCTCCTTCGGAATCGCGAGGAAGAAGTTCTCCTGCGTCCGTACCCAAGGCTCGCAATATTGATTGGTGAAGGCCAGGCGCGGGGCGTGGCTGCGATTGGCCCCGCCGCCGTGCAACAGCGTGCCCAGCATGATCAGCGCCGCGCCGGGGGGCATCACCGCCGGCCGCTTGGCGTCGTCCACCTCCGGGACCGGCCGCCCCGCCTCGCGCGCCTCGCGCATCGCGGTGAGCTCGGCGTCGCTCCAGCGATGGCTGCCGGGAACGATCACCGTCGCGCCGTTCTCTTCGGTGAAGGCGTCGATCGCGACGATGACCGTGATGCTGAGCGCCGGCCGCGGTCGGGGGATCGGATAAAAGCTGTCGTCGGTGTGCAGCCGCTGGGCCGCTTCGCCAGGATAGATGCAGATCGCCTGGCTGGCGGTCAGCAGGAACCGGGGCTGGAGGAACGCCCCCAGGATCGCCATCAGCCGGGGCTCCTCGGCGGCGTCCTGGAACACCGGCGCGCGGGCCACCAAGGTGTAGACCCGCTCGGTTTCGCGGCCCTCAAAGTCGTTGCGCCCGCGATAATGACCGAGGAAGGGCTCCAGGCCCGTCCGCGCCGCCTCGACCTGGGCCGAGCTCAGGAAGTCGTCGATGATGGTGTAGCCGTCGCGGCGCATCGCCTCGAGGTGGGGGCCTACGTCCAGGCCCGCCGGGGCAGCCGCCATGTCGTCCATGGTCGTCCTCGCCTAACGTCGTTGTATGCGCCAGTGGGCGCCAGTTCCGGCGCGATGGCAACCGTCGTCAGGCGGCCTGCGCTTCGGCCGGACCGTCCAGCACCTGCCGCAGGGCGGCGAACAGCAGCTCCACCTGGATCGGCTTGGCGACCACGGCGTCCATGCCGCAGGCCAGGTACTCCGCTTCCTGGTGCGACATGGCGTTGGCCGTCAGCGCCACGATCGGCGTGCGGGCCCGGCCGGTCTCGGCCTCCCGGCCGCGGATCACCTGCGCCGCCGTCGGACCGTCCATCTCCGGCATCTGGACGTCCATCAGGATGACGTCCCAGTCGCCGCTCTCCCAGGCCTCCACCGCCTTGCGGCCGGTGTCGACGATGGTCGGCGCCACGCCGGCCTGGCCCAGCAGGGTGGTCAGCACCAGCTGGTTTACCGGGTTGTCTTCGGCGGCCAGAATGCGCAGCTGCGGCGACTCCTGGGCGGGCGCGGCAGGCGCGTGCGTCGCCTCGACGGGCTCGGCGTCGCGCAGCCGCTCGAGCGGCAGGGTGACGGAGAACACCGCCCCCTCGCCCGGCCGGCTCGCAGCCGAGATGGAGCCGCCCATCAGCTCGGCCAGTTCGCGGCAGATCGACAGGCCCAGGCCCGTACCGCCGAACCGGCGGGTGGTGGAGGCGTCGGCCTGCTCGAACTTCTGGAACAGCCCGGCGAGCCGCTCAGGGTCGATGCCGATGCCGCTGTCCTTGACTGTCAGCTTCAGCCCCTGGCGGTTGCGCCCGACGCGCACGGCCACGGCGCCAGTTTCGGTGAACTTCAGGGCGTTGGAGACCAGGTTGAACAGGATCTGGCGCACCCGCACGGCGTCGCCGAGGTAGACGCCCCTGGCGGCGGCGTCGATGCGCAGCGAAAAAGCCAGCCTCCGCTCCCGCGCCACGGCGTCGAAAGCGGCCTGGGCGCCGCGGGCCAGTTCGGCGATGTCGAACTCGGTCTGCTCGAGCTCCAGCTTGCCGGCTTCGATCTTGGAGAGGTCCAGCACGTCGTTCAGGATCGCCAGCAGGGCCTCGCCGGACTGGCGGATCACGTCCAGCCGCATGCGCTGCGGGGGGGCCAGCTCGTCGGCGGCCATGGCCTGAGCCATCCCCAGCACGCCGTTCAGGGGGGTGCGGATTTCGTGGCTCATGGTCGCGAGGAAGGTGGACTTGGCCCGGTTGGCGGCCTCGGCCTCCTCCTTGGCCAGCAACAGCAGCTGTTCGGATTTCTTGCGGGCGGTGATGTTCTGCATCGCCCCGATCAAGCGCAGCGGCCGGCCCTTGGGATCGTTGATTAGCCTCAGGGTGCAGGCGGTCCAGACCTCCTGCCCGTCCTTCCGCTTGAGCCGGTACTCGGGGTGGTAAGGCTCGCCTTCCCGGAAATGCCGCCGCCAGGCTTCGCGAACCTTCGGCAGGTCCCGCTCGTCGACCCTGCTGTAGATGTCGGCGGCCAG
>NZ_DATAGM010000449.1:0-4947 GCF_036263695.1 Phenylobacterium sp. | reverse complement strand
CCGGCGGCCAGCGCCAGCGGATCGCCATCGCCAGGGCCTTCCTGAAGGACGAGCCCATCCTGCTGCTGGACGAGGCCACCAGCGCCCTGGACGCGGAGAGCGAGGCCCAGGTGCAGACGGCGCTCGCCCGGCTGATGGCCGGCCGCACCACCATGCTGATCGCCCACCGGCTCTCCACCGTCCGAGCCGCCGACCGCATCTACGTCATCGACCGGGGCAAGGTGGTGGAGGAGGGCGACCACGCCGCCCTGATCCGCAAGCGCGGCCTCTACGCGCGCCTGGCCAAGACCCAGGACCTGGAGTCGGAGACCGCCGCTTGAAGGGACTGCTCCGCAATCCGGCGGTCCAGTCGTTCCTGGGGTGGGTGCTGGCGGCCTACCTCAAGCTTGTGCTGCGCACCATCCGCTGGCGGCACGAGAACGTCGACTGCGTCGAGCCGGCGCTGGCCGGCGAGGGCGGCGCTATCGCCCTCTTCTGGCATGGCCGCATCCCCCTCTGCCTGGCGACCGCCCCGCAGTGGTGGCGCAAGAGGACGCGGGCGATGATCTCGCCCTCGGCCGACGGCGAGTTCATCGCGCAGGCGCTGGCGAGGGCTGGCTTCCCGGCCATCCGCGTCTCGTCGGCCAAGCCCGGGGACACCGCCAAGGCGCGGGCGGCGGTGGCGGGCTTCCGCGAGGCGATGACCTGGGTCGGCGACGGCGGGGCGCTGGTGATCACGCCCGACGGCCCCCGCGGCCCTAACGAGGTGGTCGCCGCCGGCGCACTGCAGATCGCGAGGCGCACCGGCGCGCCGGTGTTCCTGATGGGCATCGCCGCTCATCCGGCGACCCAGCTGAACACCTGGGACAAGGTCATGTTCGCCGCACCGTTCGGCCGCGGCGCGGTGGTCTGGGACGGTCCGTACCACGCGCCCGGCAAGCTCGACGAAACCGACGCGGCGGCGCTGATCGCGGACTGGTCGCAGCGGCTTTCGGCGGCCACCCGGCGCGCCGAGGCGCTGGTCGGCCGCCCCGTTGCCGCCGGGGCCTCCGGGTGAGAGATAGGGCCATGGGCCACGACCACCACGGTCATCATCACGCGCACGGCCATGACCATCACCATGGTCACGGCGGCCACCATCATGGCCCCGGGCATCACCACGGGCCGCCGCCGGACGCCGGCCGGGCGTTCGCCGTCGCAGTCGCGCTGAACACCGCCCTGGTGCTCGGCCAAGCGATCGCCGGCCTGTGGTTCGGCTCCCTCGCCCTGCTGGCCGACGCTGGCCACAACCTCTCCGACGTGCTGAGCCTGGTGATGGCCTGGACCGCCGCGGTGCTGGCCAAGCGGGCGCCCACGTCCCGGCGCACCTATGGCCTCGGCAAGGCCTCGATCCTGGCGTCGCTAGCCAACGCCGTGCTCCTGTTGGTGGCGGTGGGGGTGATCGTCTCGGAAGCGGTGCGGCGGTTCAACGAGCCCGCCGAGGTCGCGACCACGCCGGTAATGATCGTCGCGGGCCTGGGGGTGCTGATCAACACCGGCACAGCGCTGATGTTCATGCGCGGCCGCCACGACGACCTGAACATCCGCGGCGCCTTCCTGCACATGGCCGCCGATGCCGGCGTATCGCTGGCGGTGGTCGTCGGCGCCGGCGTGATGGCGCTGACCGGTGCGGCCTGGATCGACCCGGCGCTCAGCCTGCTGATCGCCGCGGTGATCGTCATCGGCACCTGGGGCCTGCTGCGCGAGTCCGTGGACCTGGCCCTCGATGCGGCGCCGAAGGGGATCGACGTCGAAAAGGTGCGTCAGTGGCTGGTGACGCAGCCCGGCGTCACCGACGTCCACGATCTGCACATCTGGGCCATGAGCACCACCGAAACGGCGCTGACCGCCCACATCACCCGGCCGGTGGGCGGCGACCCCGACGGCTTCCTGCACGCCGCTTGCGAGGGCCTGGCGCACCGGTTCGGCATCCGCCATGCCACCTTGCAGGTGGAGACCGGCGAGGCGGAGGCCTGCCGCCTCGCCCCCGCGGACGTGGTGTGAGCCGTCCCGCCCGCTCGCTGGCGCTGGGCGCCTACCGGGCCGCCACCAGCCTTGCCGAACCCCTGGCGCCGGCCCTGCTGAACGGCCGCGCCCGCAAGGGCAAGGAGGACCCGGCCCGGATCGCCGAGCGGCTGGGCCGGCCGACGGCGCCGCGGCCCGCCGGCCCGCTCGCCTGGCTGCACGCGGTCAGCGTCGGCGAGGCGGTCTCAGTCCTGCCGCTGGCGGCGGCGCTGCGGGCGAGGCGGCCGGATCTATCCGTCCTGGTCACCTCCGGCACGCGCACCTCCGCCGAGCTGCTGGCAAAGCGCCTGCCGGACGGCTGCCTGCACCAGTATGCGCCGGTGGACGGGCCAGCCGCCGTCGCCCGCTTCCTGGCTCACTGGCGCCCGGACCTGGGCATCTTCGTCGAGAGCGAGCTGTGGCCGAACCTGATCGTGCAGGCCAAGGCTGCGGGCGTGCGCCTGGCGCTCCTGTCCGCCCGGATGACCGAGGCTAGCGCCCGCGGCTGGTCCCGGGCGCCCGGCGCAGCGGCGGAGCTGCTGGGCGCATTCGACCTGGTCCTGGTGCAGGACGAGGCCACCGCCGAGCGCCTCACCCGCCTGGGCGCCGCGCCGGCCGGGCGGCTCAACCTCAAGCTCATCGGCGAGCCTCTGCCCTGCGATCCCGAGGAGCTCGCGCGGTTGAAGACGCAGATCAGTGGCCGGCCGATCATCCTTGCCGCCAGCACCCACACGGGGGAAGAGGCGCTGATCGCGCGCGCCGGGCGGGGGGCGGGCGGGCTGCTGATCGTCGCGCCGCGGCACCCGGACCGCGGCCCCGCCGTCGAGGCGGAGCTGAAGGCGCTCGGCATGAGCGTGGCGGTGCGTAGCCGGGGCGAGTCGCCAGCCGGCGCCGACGCCTACCTCGCCGACACCCTCGGCGAGCTCGGGCTGTTCTTCCGGCTGGCCGACGTCACGGTCATGGGCGGCGGCTTCGTGCCCGGGATCGGCGGCCACAATCCGCTGGAGCCGGCCCGGCTCGGCTGCGCCATCGTCACCGGGCCTGACGTGTTCAACGCCGCCGACGTCTACGCCGAGATGATCGGCGCCGGCGCAGTGCGCGTCGCGCCGGACGAGGCGGGACTTGCCGACACCTTGGGCGAACTGCTCACCGAGCCGGAGCGCGCCCGCGCGATGGGTCGGGCCGCCCTCGCCTTCGCCGAGCGGCAAGGTGCGGCGCTGGACGAGGCGCTGGCCCGCCTCTCGCCCCTGCTGCCCGCATGAGCCTGGGCACCCCGCGTTGGTGGTACCAGCGGCGCAGTGGCCCGATGGGCGCGACCCGCTTGCTGCTGACGCCCCTCTCCTGGGTCTGGGCCGGCGTCACCGCTTGGAAGATCGCCGTCTCCAAGCCGGTCGATCCCGGCGCGCCGGTGATCTGCGTCGGCAACCTCACCATGGGTGGGACCGGCAAGACCCCCATCGTGCGAGCGCTGATGGCCCACATCACCGCGCTGGGCGTGCCGGTGCACGGCCTCTCGCGCGGCTACGGCGGCCGACTGCCCGGCCCGGTGGAGGTCGACCCCGAGCGGCACACCGCGCAGGACGTCGGCGACGAGCCTCTGCTGCTGGCGCTGGAGGGCCCCGTCTGGGTGGCTCGCGACCGGGCCGAGGGCGCAGCCGAAGCGGTGATCTCTGGCGCCTCGATCATCGTCATGGACGACGGTCACCAGAACGGCTCGGTGGCCAAGGCCCTGTCGCTGGTGGTGGTCGACGGCGAGACCCGCGACGGCGAGTGGCCGTTCGGCGGCGGCGGGGTGTTCCCGGCCGGTCCCATGCGCGAGCCGCTGAAGGCCGGCCTGGCCCGCGCCGACGCCGTCGTCCTCTTGATGCCCGGCGACCTCGGCCGCCCGGACCCGGAGTTGCTGAAGCTGTTCGGGGCGACGCCGGTGCTGGTCGCCCGGCTGGAGCCGGCCCAGTCGCCGCCGCGCGGGCGCCAGCTCGGGTTCGCGGGCGTCGGCAAGCCCTGGAAGGTGGAGCGCTCCCTGCGCGCCGCCGGCTGCGAGCTGATCGACTTCGCCGCCTTCCCGGACCACTTCGCCTACGACGAGGCGACGCTTCAGGCGCTCCACGCCCGCGCGTTGGACGCCGGCGCGGGCCTGGTCACCACCGAAAAGGACTGGGTCCGCCTGCCGCCCCACTGGCGCGGCCGAGTCGTCGCCTGGCCCGTCCGAGCGAGGTTCGTCGATCCGTCGGCGGTGACGGCGCTGCTGAAGCCGGTGCTGCCGCCCTAGGCCGTCGCGCCCGCCTTCTGGGCGAACTTCCAGCCGGCCTGGGCGAGGGAGACGACGCGCGGGCCCATGGCGGCGGCCTGCGGGCTGTTGGCCGTCCCGTCCCGGGCCCGGCCGACGATGCCCTGGATGATCCCGGCGAGGCGGAAGATGTTGTAGGCGAAGTACCAGTTGAGGTCCGGCAGGCCCGCGCGCCCGGTCAGGCGGCAGTACTCGTTCACATATTCCTCGATGCTCGGGATGCCATGAGCCTCCAGGTCGGGGATGGTCGCGACCGTGCCGTTGACCCAGTTCATCAGGAGGTAGGTGAAGTCGGCCAGCGGCTCGCCGAGGGTCGAGAGCTCCCAGTCGAGCACGGCGATCACCCGCGGCTCGGTGGGATGGAAGATCATGTTGTCCAGCCGGTAGTCGCCATGGACCACCGAGGTGCGCTCCTGCGGCGGCAGGGTCTTGGGCAGCCAGTCGATCAGCCGCTCCATCTCCTCGATGTGCTGGGTTTCGGAGGCCTTGTACTGCTTGGTCCAGCGGTCGACCTGCCGGCCCATGTAGTTGCCGGGCTTGCCGTAGTCGCCAAGGCCGATCTTCTCGTGGTCGGTGTTGTGCAGGTCGGCGAGGGTCTTCAGCTTGCCCATGAAGATGGCGCGCCGCTCGGCCGGCTC
>NZ_DATAGM010000448.1:0-8028 GCF_036263695.1 Phenylobacterium sp. | reverse complement strand
CGCCGTCGCCGTCCACGTCCTTTCCCTGCCAAACGGTCTCGTAGGCCGGCTCCTCGATGCGGGGGAACAACTGGGCCAGCACCTCCGCGGTGCGCTCCTCGGCTGTCGCTGGGCGGGAGGTCAGATTCGCGCCCACATAGCCGCTCGCCTGAGCCGCGACCGTGAAGAAGGCCAGCGCCCAGATCGCCAGCAGCGCGAACACGGCCAGACGCTTCCAAGGATGGGTCGGCGCGAGCGCGCGCGGGTTCGCGTGGTCCAACGATCCACCTCTTCGGATGATGCGATTGCGCCGCTTAGCGGCTGGATTTTCTAAAGTTTGGCGGAATCCACCGCCGCCCGGCCTCTGACGGGCCTTAGCACTGTCCTAATATGGGAACGCAGCGGCTGCCTCGCGATGCGGCATGCTGACGCCCACGGGGCGGGGACTGGGCGAGGGCGGTTGAATCATGCCGAAATGCAGCCGCGGGGCCCTGGCGCTCGCCACGCAGTTCTGCTTTTGTTCCCACATCAGGAGGCGACATGGCTCACGACGGCTCGGATTGGGGACTGATGGAACAGGCGGCGAAGGCGGCTGCGCCGCCTGCGGGCGTGATGGTGGCGCGGTGCGCCTCGGCGACCTGCGGCGCGGCCAGCGCCCTCGATGTCGCCGAGTGGCTGGGTGACGGCCTGCCGCTGAGGGCGTTCGAGGCACGCCTGCGCTGCGCCTGCGGCGGCCGACGCGTGCGGTTGGAGCCGGCGGCCGGCGACATCCCGCCGGTCAATCCGGCGATCTACCGCTTCCGCTGAACGGGGAAGGCCCCGCCGATTGTGCGACGGGGCCTTTGGGGGGCTTGGGTTTTGCGTGGCTTGCGTCGGGTGGGGCGCCACGCGTCAGGTCAACACCAGGCGGGCGGGCAAGTTCCCGCATCGCGGGCATTTTCATTAAAGAAGCGCTTCGCGCGTGTTCGTGATGCGCGGAGCGTCAGGTGCGCCAGGGCGCCGGCACGCTGGGCCAGAGGCGGCTCGGAATCCGCTCGAGGACGGCAAGCTCGACCTCGCTGAGGTGCATCAGCTGTGGCGGCCGGGGCAGGCCGCTTTCCTCCGGCGTCGGCTTCAGCGCTTCGCCGCAGCCCAGCCCGATCGCCGCCGCGGCGATCGCCCCGGATAACGCAGGGCCAAGCCTGCGCGCCTGATGCTGTGGGGTCCGCGGTCTCATGGCTGGCCTGAACGTCTCTCCACGAGGGATCGGAGGCCGAAACGGGAAGCGGGGCGCGCAGTTCCTACGGCACAGAGGGCGCAGGCATTCTTCGCCTAAGGAAGATTATCGGAAATGCGAGATGGCTGTTCTAAGGCAGCCGGCAGGCGCCCTCGGCGATCTGCTGGAGCGTCTCGACGAAGAACGGCGGCTCCAGGGCCAGGATGCGCGCTTCCAGCGTCTCGGCGGTCTCGCCGGGTTCGACGGCGACGGCGCGGCGCGCGACGATCGGGCCGCGGTCGTATTCCTCATCGACCAGGTGGATGCAGATCTCGCTCTGTGGCGCCCCGGCGGCGATCACCGCCTCATGGACGCGCCGGCCGTACATGCCTTCGCCGCCGAACGCCGGCAGCGGGCCCGGATGGATGTTGAGGATCCGCTCGCGGTACGCCGCCAGCGTCCTGGGCCCCAGGCGGCGCAGATAGCCCGACAGCACCACCAGTTCTACGCCGGAGGCCTGCAGCGCCTCGCACAGCCGCGCATCGGCGGTGTTGGGATCGCTCTGGGTGGGTACGCACAGGGTCGGCACGCCGTGCTCGGCGGCGAAGGCCAGGGCCGGCGCGGTCTTGTTGTTGCTCACCAGCAGGCGCGCCTGCGCGTCCAGCGCCCTTCCCTCGATGGCGTTTACGATCGCGCGCATCGCGCTGCCGTTGCGCGAGGCGAGGAAACCAAGCTTAAGAGGACGGGAAATCACGGGAAATCGGCCCCGAGCTGGTGCTCGAACACGAGCCCGTCGTAGGCCGGCTCGACGCCTTCCGGCAGCTTGGCGGCGAGGTCGTGGTAGTCCAGGTCGATGTGCAGGTTGGTGAGGATGGCGCGCTTCGGCTTCACCCGGGCGATCCACTCCAGCGAGCGCTCCACATGGGCGTGGGTGGGGTGCGGGCGCCAGCGAAGGGCGTCGACGATCCACACCTCCACGCCTTCCATCGCCGCGAACGCCGCCTCGTCCAGGCCGACCACGTCGCTTGAATAGGCCACGTTCCCGAACCGGAAGCCCACGGAGCGGACACCGCCGTGGTCCTGGTCGAAGGTCGAGACAGGAATTGCGCCGGACGGCCCGTCCAGCATCCAGGTCGGCCCATGCGCCGGCAGCTCGCGCGCCTCGCAGGTAGCCGGATAGCCGCCCTCGGCTTCGAAAATGTAGCCGAACCGGCGCATCATCGAGGCGTGGGTCGCGGCATCCATTAGGCACGGGATCTTGGCCCGCTGGCGGATGAAGAAGGCCCGCACGTCGTCGATGCCGTGGGTCTGGTCGGCGTGGTCGTGGCTGAGCAGCAGCGCGTCGAGCCGCTTCACTCCCGCCGCGGCCGTCTGGAGGCGAAGGTCCGGCGAGGCGTCGACCAGCACGGTCGTCTCCTCCCCCTGCCCGCCCTTGCGCCGGACCAGCAGCGAGCAGCGGGTCCGCGCGTTCTTTGGCTCGGCCGGATCGCAGACGCCCCAGTCGCCGTCGGCCCGTGGCACGCCGCCCGAGGAACCGCACCCGAGGATGGTGACTTCCAGCACCCCGCTCATGGCCGCGAAATCCGCTCGAACAGGGCGAAGAAGGCGTCCTCGGTCCGCTTTTCCGCCTCCTGGACGCTCCAGCCGCGGATCTCGGCGAGCTTTTCCAACACCTGGGGCAGATAGGCGGGCTCGTTGCGCCGCCCGCGGTGCGGCACGGGGGCCAGATAAGGACAGTCGGTCTCGAGAATGATCCGGTCGGCCGGCATCTCGCGGACCACGGCGCGGACGTCCTCGGCGGTCTTGAAGGTGGCGATCCCCGAGACCGAGAACCAGGCCCCCAGAGCCGCCGCCCGTCGGGCCAGTTCGGCGCCGGAGGTGTAGCAGTGCATCAGGAGGCGGAATGGCCCCCGCGCATACTCGTCCTCGAGGATCTCGCCCATCACCGCGTCGGCCTCGCGCGTGTGGACCACCAGCGGCAGGCCAGTTCGGCGGGCGGCCTCCACGTGCACGCGGAAGACGCTGGCCTGGATGTCCCGCGGCGAGAGGTCGTAATGGAAGTCGAGACCCGTCTCGCCGATCCCGACGACCTTCGGGTCGGCCGCGATTTCGCACAAGGTGTCCGCCGCAAGCTGCGGGTTTTCCTTGGCTTCGTGCGGATGCGTCCCGACCGTGCACCAGATGTCCGACGCCTCGGCCACGGCCCGCACGGCGGCGAAGTTGGAGACCCGGTCGCAGATGTTGACCATCAGGGCGATCCCCGCCTCGCGCGCCCGGTCGATGACCGCCTCGCGGTCGGCGTCGAACTGGGGCGCGTGCAGGTTGACGTGGCTGTCGATCAGCATCCGGTTCAGGCGCGGGCGGCGGCCTTCAGCTCCTTGAGGGCCGCAAAGAAGGCGTCCGCGCGGTCGAGGTTGAGCGCCTCGGCCTCGCGCGGCAGGCGCTGCAGCGTCTCCCACGCCGCAGCCCAGCGATCAAGCGCCGCCGGCTCGCCGCGCGCCTCGGCCACGAAGGCGTGGATCCGGTCGGCCAGCCGCTCGAAAGTCAGCGCGAAGAGGGCCGGCCCCTCCCCGCCCCGGAACTTGTCGGCCAGCGCCAGGGCCGCGGCCTCGTTCAGCGCGGGCAGGCCGGCTATAATCGCCCGGGCCGCCTCGTCGATCTCGATACCGGAACTGGCGGCGAGCGTCAGCGCCCGGCCGGGCGCGCCGCCGCTCATCCGCGCCAGGTGCAGGGCGTCCTCGGGCGTGGCCTCGGCGTAGCGGCGAGCGAAGGCGGCCACCTCCTCCTCCGGCAGCGGGCTGAAGGCGAGCCGGCGGCAGCGCGAGCGGATGGTGGCCAACAGCTTGCCGGGCGCGTGGCTGACCAGGAACAGCACGCCCCGCGGCGGCGGCTCCTCCAGCGTCTTCAGCACCGCATTGGCGGCGTTGACGTTGAGGTCGTCGGCCGCGTCGATGATGGCCACCCGGTAGGGCGCCGTGGCCGGCGACTTGGAAAAGAACTCGGCCAGGGTCCGGGCCTCGTCCACCGGGATCACCTTGCGCGGCTTGCCGTCCTCGGTCAGCCGCTCGAGCACCAGCAGGTCCGGGTGCGATCGGGCGATCACCTGCCGGCTCACCGGATCGGAGGGGTCCGAGCCCAGCGGCCCTAGCCGCGGCTCGGGCGCAGCCGCCAGCAGCCGGCGGGCGGCGCGGTAGGCGAAGGTCGCCTTGCCCACCCCCTCCGGCCCGGTCAGCAGCCAGGCATGGTGCAGCCGCCCGCGCGCTCGGGCGTCCTCGAAGGCCGCCTCGCTGGCTTGGTGGCCGGTGAGGTCGAACACCTCGCGCGGATGCGGCGGGGCCTCAGGCATGCAGCGGCAGGCGGGCGCTTACCGCGCCCCAGATCGCCTCGCCCACCGCCTCGACGGGCTGGGCGGCGTCGATCACCACGCAGCGGCCCGGCTCGGCCCGGGCGATCGCCAGGAACCCCTGCCGCAGCTTCTCGTGGAAGGCCGCGCCCTTGGATTCGAACCGGGTCTCGTCGCCCGAGCGCCTGTGGGCCCGCCGTAGCCCCTCAGTCACCGGCAGGTCGAGGATCAGCGTCAGGTCGGGCCGCATCTCGCCCAGCACATGGGCCTCCAGGGCCGCGATCAGCGCCGGATCGGTCCCGCCGCCGGCGCCCTGGTAGGCGCGGGTGCTATCGGCGAAGCGGTCGCAGACCACCCAGGCGCCGCGCGCCAAGGCCGGCGTGATCACCCGCTCGATGTGGTCGCGCCGGGCGGCGTACATCAACAGCGTCTCGGTGATCGGGCTCCAGCGGTCGGCCGAACCGGTGACCAGCAGGTCGCGGATGCTCTCGGCGCCGACCGAGCCGCCGGGCTCGCGGGTGGCCACCACCTCGACGCCCTCGTTCTCCAGGCGCGCGGCCAGGGCGCGGACCTGGGTCGACTTGCCGCCGCCCTCGCCGCCCTCGAAAGTGATGAACCGTCCGCGCGCCACGGGCGCCAAAATGGCCGGTTCGCGCAGGATGTCTAGCGCCGGACGACGCGCGCGTCGGCAAAGCCGGTGGCGACCACCCGCTCGCGCAACGACGCGGCCTCGATCTCGTCCGCCGCTCCGTCGATCAGCACCCGGTAGATGTTCACCCCGCCCTCGTAGACGGTTTCGATCTTGGCCCGCCCGACGCCCGAAGCATCGATGGCGTCGGCCGTCTTGCGGGCGTTGTCCCAGTTAGTGAAGGCGCCGGCCTGGATCCGGAAGGCCGCGGTCTGGCCGATGGTCGAGGTGAGCGGCGTCGTGGTCGAGGCGGGCGTCAGCGCCGGCGCGCTGGCCGGCGGCGCGGCCGGCGGCAGGTCGAGCGGCGTGAGCTCGGTGGCCGACACCGTGCTCGGCGAGGAGACGGTCTTCGGTGGGGCCCACAGGTCTTCAGGAGGCGCGGACGGGGCCGGATTCGCCACAGGCGTCATCGCAGCCGGCGCCGGGTTGCGCGTGTTGGACGCGTACTGCAGGCCCGAGGTCGGCAGCTGGGCCGGGCCAAGGTAGCGCACCCGGACCCGAGCCGTGCCCTTCTGCTCGAAGCCGAGCCGGCGGGCCGCCTCCTGCGACAGGTCGATGATCCGCCCGCCGACGAACGGCCCGCGGTCGTTGACCCGCACCTCCAGCTTGCGGCCGTTCTCCAGGTTCTCCACCTCCACCCAGCTCGGCAGCGGCAGGGTCGTGTGGGCGGCCGAGACCAGCGCCTGGTCGAAGGTCTCGCCGTTGGCCGTCGCCTTCATGTGGAAGCCCGGGCCGTACCAGGAGGCGACGCCCGTCTCGTCGTAGTCCGGCTGCTCGCGCGGCGTGTACCAGATCCCGCCCACCTGGTAGGGCTTGCCGACCTTGTAGTGCGGCCCGCTGATCCCCGCCCCCGGCGCGCCCGGCGTCGACGGCAGCCGCGACGCGTACTTGGGCGAGACGCAGGCGGCCACGCTGGCCCCCGCCATCAGGACGAGCGCGAGCGAGCGGGCGGGACGGGCGAAAGCGCGGACGGCGGCCATGAGAGACAGGCTCCTCGGGCGAATGGGGTGATTGCGCCCATCCTGACGGCCGAGGCTTGCTTCAGGGTTAATGAAACCCTTCCGAAGAGGCGGTGGAGCGCCCTCCCCGCCCCTGCTAGAAGCGCCGTTCCGGACGGGTGGCCGAGTGGTTTAAGGCAGCGGTCTTGAAAACCGCCGTGGGTTCACGCCCACCGTGGGTTCGAATCCCACCCCGTCCGCCACCGTCATTCATTGTCCGATGCTTCTACGCAGGGATCGCGTACAGCGACTTGCAGCCACCTGCGCGGTCTGCCTTCCAGCCTCAGCCCTCAGGCGTGTTGGCGCGTGGGTAGGAGCAGCGCCGCGTCACAGCGCCCCAGTCAGCTATCAATGATAGGCGATGGCGAGAGGAAGGCGCAAAGCTGTTGGATGTACTACTTGAAGGTCTTCTACGCCGGCGATCCGACCCCCGTTCAAACGGTCCAAGTAAAACGTGCCTCCGACACGCTTGCTCGCATCCCCGCTCTGCTCGGCGAGCACGGCGACTGCGAGCGCATTGTCGTATTCATTGGGCCGACCCGGCTATTCGCAGTTGACTGCCACGGCAATAAGATCGAGCCCTAGGCGCTGAATACTCGCCGGGCGCGCTCCTGCTAGTCGCTAAGCGACGCCATGAGGCCTTCTTCGGTGTTCCTGCCGCCAAACAGACTGTCCGTGCCGATCGGCATCGTGACGCTGCAGACTAGCCCGTCCCTCCGCCACTCCAGCTCAGTGCGGCCGCGCAAGCTTCCCGCTAGCGCTCTTTGAAGGAGCGTCGTGCCGAACCCCCGCTCCTTCGGCGGCCTGACGGCAGGGCCGCCGCTCTCCGTCCACACGAGCCGGAGCACTCCATGGGTGACGGTCCACCTGATGTCGACGCTGCCTGTCGTGGCGCTCAGCGCCCCGTGTTTGGCGGCGTTGGTGGTGAGCTCATGCAGCGCCATCGCCAGAGCCTGAGCAGCGGACGGCTCTATCGGTAGCGTCGGCCCGTCAATTGTAACGCGATCAGGATCTCCGTGCAGGAACGGCGCGACTTCTTCTCGTACCAGGGTCTGGAGATCTGCCCCCGACCACCGGGACGCGGCCAGGAGCTGGTGTGCTCGGGCAAGAGCTTCGATTCGGCCGAGGATGACTTCGCGCAGGACTTCTGCGTCGTGGGCGCGGCTCAAGCTCACTGTACCCTGCACCACGGCGAGCAGATTGTTGGCCCGGTGATCAACCTCGCGCATGAGCAGCCGGAGACGGTCCTCGCTCTCTCGCCGATCCGTAATGTCCACTACGACACCCAAGGCGCGGCGCGCTGTCCCATCTCGATCGATGATGGAACGCCCCTTGGCGTATAGCCATCGCACGGAGCCGTCCGGTCGTACGACACGGTACTCGCTCGTCGAGGCGGCTACGGTTTCTCGCGCTAGCGCCAGCCGTTCAGTGTAATCACGCCGATCCTCCGGGTGGATGGTCGCGATCACGTCGGAAAGGCGCAGGAGTCGTGGCGCCTCGGTAAGCCCGTGCATCTCGCGGTAGCTGGCCGAGACGAAGCCGAGATCGCTCACCAGATCCCACTCCCAAGCTCCAATTCCACCGACCTCCTGGGCGAGCCGAAATGTTTCCTGCGTTCGGTCCCGCTCGCGCACCGCGCTCTCGAGCGCCCGCCCAACCTCATCGATCTCCGAGATGCCGCTGAGCTCGTACCTGGGAGTTGCGCTGGCCGCGACCTCGGCAGCCGCTGCAGTGAGGCGAGCGATCCCTCCGACGAGGCGTTGACCCAGAGCCAGGGCAATCAAGGCCGCGGTCGCCAGGAGCACTGCAGCTACTGCGAGGGTCG
>NZ_DATAGM010000447.1:0-3825 GCF_036263695.1 Phenylobacterium sp. | reverse complement strand
GGAAGGGATGACCGTATCCCTCTCCACCCACGACGGCGTGCCGATCGCCATCACCCTGCCCCAGCGCGTGACGCTCGAGATCATGGAGACCGAGCCGGCGGTGAAGGGCCAGACGGCCTCGTCGTCCTACAAGCCGGCCATCCTGTCCAACGGCCAGCGGGCCATGATCCCGCCCTACATCACCGCCGGCACCAAGATCGTCGTTCTGACGGAAGACGGTTCCTACGTGGAGCGGGCGAAGGACTGAGCCTCCAAGATCCCGCTCATCCCGGCGCAAGCCCGGATCCAAACGGCGTCTGCGCGCTCGCCGATCCAGCCTGGATCCCGACTTTCGCCGGGATGAGCGATGGATTTCAGAACTTCTGCGCGATCAGCCAGTAGAGCGCGAACATGGCCGCCGCTGGCGTCATGAACGCTCCGGCGGCGAACCAGATGGAGTCGCGCTCCGGCGGGATCACCGAGACCAGCAGGCTTCCGAGGAACACGGCGAGGAAGACCGCAAGTCCGGCTCCGACGAAATTGAGAATGTCTTTGGATACGGGGCGCCCACGCGGGCGCGCGCTCTCTAGCGACATATTGATCCTCCCAAGCGCGCGGCCACACCTATGCTGGCGTTTGTCCGCGTCCTGGCGAATGGAGACAGAGGCCCGCGCACTTGGCAAGCGGCGAGAGGCCACATTGCGGTGGCGCTTGCTCGAAGCGGCCGCCCTGCCGCATACGAACCCCTCCCCGAATCGCGCCAACCTGCTCCCGTGCCCAAAACCGCCCAAGCCTCACTCTTCGACGACGCGCTGAACCCCGCTCCGGCCGCCCCGCTGGCCGAGGCGCACGAGCCGCGTCCCGATCCCGCCGTGATCGGCGTGAAGGCGCCCGCCAGCGGCTACTCGGCCAAGGACATCGAGGTCCTCGAGGGGCTGGAGCCGGTCCGCAAGCGGCCGGGCATGTACATCGGCGGCACCGACGAGCGGGCCCTGCACCACCTGTTCGCCGAAGTGCTCGACAACGCCATGGACGAGGCCGTGGGCGGCTACGCCAAGGTGATCGAAGTCACCCTGGCCGCCGACGGCACCCTGAGCGTTCGCGACGACGGCCGCGGCATCCCGGTCGACCCGCATCCGAAGCACCCGGGCAAGTCGGCGCTGGAAGTGATCATGACCGTCCTGCACTCGGGCGGGAAGTTCTCCGGCAAGGCCTACGAGACCTCCGGCGGCCTGCACGGGGTCGGCGTCTCGGTGGTCAACGCGCTGTCCGAGCACGTCGAGGTCACCTCCTGGAAAGACGGCTTCCAGTGGCGCCAGGCGTTCGCGCGCGGCAAGCCGCTGGGCCCGATCCAGAAGCTGGAGCCGACCAAGCGCAAGGGCACCGCCGTCGCCTTCCGCCCGGACGAGGAGATCTTC
The DNA here is from genome assembly GCF_036263695.1 of Phenylobacterium sp. Lineage (GTDB taxonomy): Bacteria > Pseudomonadota > Alphaproteobacteria > Caulobacterales > Caulobacteraceae > Phenylobacterium. The sequence goes on along the minus strand of NZ_DATAGM010000447.1, from coordinate 2,428 downwards.
GGCGAAGGCTGCGCCTTCAAGCCGGCCCGGCTCTACCGGATGGCCCGGTCCAAGGCCTACCTGTTCGGCGGCGTCGAGATCCGGTGGAAGTGCGATCCCTCACGCATCCACGACCAGACCCCGGCCGAGGCGGTCTTCCGCTTCCCGAATGGGCTTGCCGACTTCCTGGCCGAGCGGGTCAAGGACATCGAGACCGTCACCCCCGAGCCCTTCGCCGGCCGTTACGAGCGGCCGGGCGACCCGCACAAGGTGGAATGGGCCATCGCCTGGACGCCGGCCGGGTTCGGCGAGGCCGACGGCTTCATGCAGTCCTACTGCAACACCGTGCCGACGCCCGAAGGCGGCACCCACGAGGCGGGCCTGCGCGCCGCCCTCACCCGCGGGCTGAAGGCCTACGGCGAGTTGGTCGGTGAAAAGCGGGCGGGCCTGATCACCGCCGAGGACGTGATCGCCCAGGCCGGCTGCATGGTCTCGGTGTTCATCCGCAACCCCGAGTTCCAGGGCCAGACGAAGGAGCGGCTGTCCTCGTCCGACGCCCAGCGGCTGGTCGAAAACGCCCTGCGCGATCCCTTCGACCATTGGCTGACCGGCCAGCCCAAGGCGGCGGGCGCCCTCCTCCAGTTCGTCATCGAGCGGGCCGAGGAGCGGCTGAAGCGGCGCAAGGACAAAGAGGTCGCCCGGGCCTCCGCCACCCGCAAGCTGCGCTTGCCCGGCAAGCTGGCCGACTGCTCGGGCCAGGCGACCGACGGGACCGAGATATTCCTGGTAGAGGGCGACAGCGCCGGCGGCTCGGCCAAGCAGGCCCGAGACCGCCGCACCCAGGCCATCCTGCCCCTGCGCGGCAAGATCCTGAACGTCGCCTCGGCCGGCGCCGACAAGCTGTTGGCCAACAAGGAGCTGGCCGACCTGCTGCTGGCGCTGGGCGTGCAGGCGGGCGGCAAGTTCAAGGAAGAGGAGCTGCGCTACGAGCGGGTGGTCATCATGACCGACGCCGACGTGGACGGGGCCCACATCGCGTCCCTGCTGATCACCTTCTTCTACCGCACCATGCCGGACCTGATCCGCTCCGGTCGGCTGTACCTCGCCTTGCCGCCGCTGTACCGCCTCAGCCACGGCTCCAAGGTGGTCTACGCCAAGGACGACGAGCACCGCGAGCAGCTGCTGGCCAACGAGTTCAAGGGCAAGAAGCCGGACATCAGCCGCTTCAAGGGCCTGGGCGAGATGATGCCGGCGCAGCTGAAGGAGACCACCATGGATCCGAAGACCCGGACCCTGGCGCGCGTCACCCTTCCCCGCGCCGAGGAGGCGGTCGAAGACCTCGTGGAGACGCTGATGGGCCGCAAACCCGAGCTGCGCTTCCGCTTCATCCAGGAGAACGCCGAGTTCGCCGCGGCCGACCTCGACGTCTAAAGCTGCGCGGAACACCGTCCCCAAGCTGACGTTAACAAACGGCTGATTGGAGACGGCTCATGGCGAAGAAGAAGTCAAAGAAGGGCAGCCTGCCCAAGCGGATCGCGGGCGTGAAGGTCCCCAAGCGCGTGCGCCGTGACCTGAATGGTCTGCTGAGCTCGAAGCTGGGCCGGACCATCATCGCCGATGTCCTGGTCGCCGCGGGCGCGGCGATGGTCGGGACCCAGGCGAAGCAGAATTCCAAGACCCGCCAATTCCTGCACGACCATCCACCCGGCGAGGCCCCGGCGGCCGTTCGCGACGGTGCGGGCGCGGCCGCGAGCGGCAGTTCTGCCCTGGCCTTCGCCCTTGGCGAGGCGAGCCGCTCGTTCATCGACGCTCTGCACCGGGGAAAAGCCATGGCTGACGCCCGCGCCGCCTGGCCGGAGCTGAAGGAGGATGAGCCTGCGCCGGCAAAAAAAAAGCCGGGGAGCGGTACGGAGACTTCACCGGCGCACTGACCGTCCCGCCGGCCGGGGCCATCACCTACGTCCCCGACTTCATCGCCGCCAGCCGACCCAAGCCGTCGCTCAAGGCGCGCATCGCCGCCTTCGGCCTGAGCCGCGCAATCGATTTCGCCGCCTGGCGCCACCGCAGAGAAGCGCTGCGGGCCGAGCGCCGCGGCCGCTCGGACCAGGTGTTCCGCGCCTTCGTCCAAATCAACGTCAACCCGAGGGTGAGATGAGAGAGCGGCGCCTCGCGTTGACAGCAGGGCCTTTCTCCCTATGTTCCGCCGCGCGCGGTCGAGCCTCGTCCGCGCCGCCGCGAGTCGGGATGGCGCGCCCTCGCGCACAACCGAAAGCCCGATCAGTCGACCATGACCGAATTCTCTGACCTTGGCCTCTCGCCCGCGACGCTCGCAGCTGTCGCCGAGGGCGGCTACACCACCGCAACCCCGATCCAGGCCGAGGCGATCCCCGTGGCCCTGCAGGGTCGCGACGTCCTGGGCATCGCCCAGACCGGCACCGGCAAGACGGCC
>NZ_DATAGM010000446.1:0-6083 GCF_036263695.1 Phenylobacterium sp. | reverse complement strand
CAGCAGGAAGCCGATCTCGAAGGCCCGCTTCAGCTCGCTGATCATGAAGGCGGGCGTGACCACCCGCAGAGGCAGCTCCTGGGCCGTGGCCGGGCGCTCGACGCGGGAGAGGCGGACGAACAGGGCGAGGTCGTCCTGGTCCACCTGGCTGAGCATGAAGGTCTTCACCGGCGCGCCGGCGGCCTCGAAGGCGACGGGCAGCTCCATCTGCTGGTCGAGCAGCGGGCGGATGCCCTCTTCGTAGGAGCGCTCGAAGGTCGGGGCCATGACGATGGCCGAGAGGAACAGCGCCAGGCTGACGATCACCGCGTTGGGCGGGCTCTGCTGCAGGCCGAGCGCGGTGCGCAACAGGCCCAGGACCACCACGATCCGCACGAAGGAGGTGGTCATGATGACGATCGAGGGGGCCAGCGACAGCACCGTCAGCAGGCCGACCAGCTGGACCACCCGCTCGGTCAGGCCCGCGCCGGTGCCCAGGTCGATGTTGACCGCTTGGGCTTGGGCCAGGGCGGGCAGGGCGAGGAGCGCCAGGCCCGCGAGGACGGGAAGGGCCCTACGCATCGGCGGCCTCGGCGCGCATCTCGTGGGGCATCACCCGGCCTTCGCCGAGCAGCAGCAGACGCTCGGTCCCGTCCACGTCCACCAGCACCAGCCGGCGGGCGGGGTCGAGCACCAGCGTCTCGACGATGCGGATCCGGCGCTCCTTCTTGGTCGGGATGAAGCGGGAGAGGGCGTCGGGCCCGAATCGGCGCAGGGCCACGGCGCAGAGCCCAATCAGGCCCAGCACCAGGGCCAGGGCGAAGACCGCCTGGGCGAAGTCGGCGAAGGTCATCTGATGCGAGGTTCTCTCGGGGCGCCGGCCCTTCGAGGCGCCGGTCTTGCAGGGCGATTTGGCGATGAGTCCCTTAAGCCGCGGTTAACCCTGTTTCTTCACCTTTGGACGCCATGAACCTCGGCGAGATTCCGCTCTTTGCGATGCTGAAGTCCCGCCTCGGACACCTCTCCGAGCGGCAGCGGCTGATCGCCCAGAACGTCGCCAACTCCGACACCCCCGGCTATCGGCCGCAGGATCTGAAGCCGTTCGGCTTTCAGGCTCATCTGGCCGCCGCCGCGCCCGGCGGCGCCGACCAGCCGGCGAAAACCAACAAGGCCCACCTCTCCGGCACCGTCCGCCGCACAGGCCCGCACCGCGCGGTCGAAGGCAAGGATTCGGAAGTCACCCTCGACGGCAACGCAGTCTCCCTCGAGGAGCAGATGCTGAAGATGGGCGAGGCGCGGATGAGCTACGACGCCGCCATCGGCTTCTACCAGAAGTCCATGGGCCTGCTGCGCATGGCCGCGCGGAACCCAAGGTAGGAGACGCGTAAGTGCCCGAGATCAAGACCGGTTCGGCGGCGACCATGGCCACGGCGGCTTCGGCGCTGAAGGCCCAGCAGGCGAGGATGCGGATCATCGCCGAGAACCTGGCCAACGCGAACTCGACCTCGCGCACCGCCGGCGGCGATCCCTACCGGCGGCAAATCCCGGTGTTCGAGCCGACCAAGGTGGCCGGCGGCGCCGAGGGGGTGAAGATGGCCCGCGTGCAGGCCGACCCCTCCGAGTTCAAGACCGAGTACGACCCCGGCCACCCGTCGGCCGACGCCAAGGGCTACGTGAAGCTGCCCAACGTCGACACCCTCATCGAGGCGATGGACATGCGCGAGGCCCAGCGGGCCTACGAGGCCAACCTCAACATCATCGAGACGCAGCGCGCCATGGAGCTGCGCACGCTCGACATCCTCAAGAAATAGGGGCTGACCGATGATCACTCCGCTCGCCGCCGCAAAAGCCTACGGCGCAGCCCAAAGCGAGGCCTTGAAGGGCGTGGGCGGCGCGGCCGGCGGTCCGGAAGCTGCGCAAGGCGCCGGCTTCGCCGACCTGGTCCGCAACGCCATCAACGACGTCACCCAGACGTCCAAGGCGGCCGAGACGCAGATCGCCGCCCAGGTCGCCGGCAAGGCCGAGCTGATCGACGTCGTCACCGCCATCTCCGCCGCCGAGGCGAGCCTCGAGACCGTCATGGCCGTCCGCGACCAGGTGATCGCCGCCTACCAGGAAATCATGCGGATGCCGATCTAGGCGCGCCTGCACTACGGCTTCTCGACCGGCCATTGTGACGCCGCTACACTTCCTGCGTGCATCGGGGGAGTGGCGCGATGGGGCTCGCGAACTGGCGAAACCTTTTGGCAGTGGCCGCAGCGGCCTGTCTGCTGGCCTCGGCGTCCGCGGCGCAGGCGGCGTGGTATCGCGCCGAGACGGACCGCTTCGTGGTGTTCGGAGAGGGGCGGGAGTCCCGGGTCCGCGAGTATGCGGTCAAGCTCACCCACTTCGACCGCGTGCTGCGTCAGCTCAACCCCGCCGCCGCCGACAGCCCGACGGGGGGCAAGGTCGAGGTCTACCTGGTCCGCGGCCTTGTCGAGTTGCGCCGCGTCCGACCCGGCATCGACGCCAGCATCGCCGGCTTCTACACCGGCAATAACGAGGCGATGTTCGCCGTCGCCGACGTGGACCGCGCGGGCCTGGAGGCCCAGCAGATCCTGTTCCACGAATACGCCCACCACTTCATGCTGGCCAACTTCCCGGCCGCCTATCCCGCCTGGTTCGTCGAGGGCTGGGCCGAGTACTTCATGACCGCGGAGATCAACCCGAAGGTCATCGAGGTCGGCCGCTACAACCCTGGGCGCGCGCAATGGCTGCTAGAGAGCCGCTGGATCCCCTTGGACGTCCTGCTCACGCGGCACCTGGGGCAACTCAGCGAGAAGCAGCGAGCCATGTACTACTCCCAGGCCTGGCACCTGACGCACTACATGAGCAGCACGCCCGAACGCGCGGCTCAGCTAAACAAGGCCATCCTGGCGATCTCCAAGGGCGAACAGCCGCTCGCCGCCTTCAAGGCGGCTACAGGGATGGGGCCAAAGGAACTGGAGAAGGCGCTTGCCAAATATCGCCAGCTGCCGATCCTTACCCTGGCCAACAACTATCCAGCACCGGCGGTCACCGTAACGGTGCTTCCGACCTCCGCCGACGACCTGTTGCTGGTAAACCTGCGCCTGATGGCCAGCCCGGCTGGCGGGCCGGACGGGGGCCTGCTCCAGCAGATCCGCAGGAAGGCCGCCGATTATCCGGGCGACCGGCTGGCGCAGATGACGCTCGCGCGCGCGGAGTTCACCTACGGGGACGTGGCCGCGGGGGACGCGATCATGCAGGGGCTGATCGCCGCCGATCCTAAGGACCTGGACGCCCTGGTCCTGGCCGGCGTCGGCAAACGGATTGCCGGGGAACGGGACCTGAGCCGCAAAACCGAGCACTACAGGGCCGCGCGCCAGCTATTCATGCAAGCTTACAAGCTGGACCAGGACGACTTCCGCTCGCTTTACCACTACGCCCGCAGCCGGTCGGTCGAGCCGGCCTATCCCAACGAGAACGACGTCACGGCGCTGCTGACGGCCCGCGCCCTGGCCCCGACGGTGCAGGAGATCTCGTTCTTCGCGGGCGAGGCCCTGGTGCGACACGGCCGCAAGGACGAGGCCGCCAGCGTCCTGTCGCCGTTGCTCAACTGGCCGCATGGCGGCGCGGCGCCCGTGCTCGCCCAGGCGATCCTGGACGGCAAGACCTACGACCAAGCGGTCCACGCGCTCGAGACCGAGGCCAAGTCGGCAGCTGAGCCGACATCCGCCTCCAAGGAAGAGGCGCCGGCCGGCTGACGCCTATCTAGGCGCGTCCGCGCCGCTGCCGCTCGACCAGCCATTGTGACGCCGCTACACTCCTCGCGTGCATCGGGGGAGTGGCGGGATGGGGCTGTTGGCCTGGCGCAACCTTTGGGCGGCGGCGACCGCGGCCCTTCTGATGGCGCCGGCGTCCGGCGCGCAGGCCGCCTGGTACAAGGCCGAGACGGACCGCTTCGTGGTGTTCGGAGAGGGGCGAGAGTCCCAGGTCCGGGAATACGCGGTCAAGCTTACCGTCTTCGATCGCGTGCTGCGCCAGCTCAACCCGGTCGCCGCCGACCGGCCGGCGGGCGGCAAGGTCGAGGTCTATCTGGTCCGCGGCCAAGGCGAGATGCGCCGCGTCCGGCCCGAGACCAACGGCATGATCGGCGGCTTCTACGTCGGCAACAACGAGGCGATGTTCGCCGTGGCGGACGTGGATCAGCCGGGCCTGGGGGCGCAGCAGATCCTGTTCCACGAGTACGCCCACCACTTCATGCTGGCCAACTTCCCGGCCGCCTATCCGGCCTGGTTCGTCGAGGGCTGGGCCGAGTACTACCAGACGGTCGAGATCACGCCCGCCCAGATCAAGATCGGGGACTACAGCGAAAACCGGGTGATGGGCCTCTGGTTCGGGCGCTGGCTGCCGGTCGAAGAACTGCTGACCAAGCGCGTGGCGGACCTGCGGGGGGAAGAGCGCGGCGCCTTCTATGCTCAGGCCTGGCTGCTCATGCACTACATGCGCAGCGACGCCGAACGCGCCGCCCAGCTTAACACCGCCATGCGGGCCATCTCGCGGGGCGAAGATCCGCTGGCCGCATTCAAGGCGGCGACCGGCGCCGAGCCGCGGCAGCTCGACAAGCGCCTTCAGCGCTACCGCAAGCTCCAGCTGATCCTGCTGGAGAACAACCAGCCGGATCCGGACGTGAAGCTGACCCAGCTCCCCGCCTCCGCCGACGATCTGCTGCTGGAGAACCTGCGGCTGATGACCAGCCCGCCGGAGCCGGTGGATACGCGCCTGCTGGCGCAGATCCGCGCCAAGGCGGCCCGCTATCCTGGGGACCGGCTGGCGGAGATGACGCTGGCGCGGGCCGAGTTCACCTATGGCGACGTTGATAAGGCGCACGCGATCCTTGACGCGCGGATCGCCGCCGACCCCAAGGACAAGGACGCGCTGGTTCTGGCGGGCGTCGGCCAGTACCTCGCCGGCCATCGGCATCCGGCTCAGAAGCCGGACCGGCTGCGGGCCGGCCGGCGCTATTTCGGCAAGGCCCACGCCCTCGACCAGAACGATTTCCGCATCCTCTTCCACTACGCGAAGAGCCGTGCGCTCGAGCCCAGCTTCCCGACCGACAACGACATCGCGGCGCTGCTCCAGGCGCGGGCGCTGGCGCCCTCGGTGAGCGAGATCTCGCTGTTCGCGGGCGCGGCGCTTATGCGGCGGGACCGGAAGGAAGAGGCCGCCCGCGTTCTCGCGCCGGTGCTGAACTCGCCGCATGGCGGCGGCGGGGTGCTGGCGGCCAAGGCGATCATGGAGGGCCGCTCGCTGGACGAGGCCTTGAGCTTGGCCAAGCAGCCGGCTGCAGCCGCTCCGCCGCCGGCCAAGCCGGAGAAGGCCGCCGACGGCGGCTGACACGGAGGCGCGCGCGGCTCGGCCGTGCTAACCCTTCGACCCATGGCCGAGCCGATGATTCAGGTCGAGGGCGTCTCCAGGCGCTACGGCGCCGTCGCCGCGCTCGACGCGGTGAGCCTGTCCGTGGCGGCGGGCGAGTTCGTCGCGCTGATCGGCGGATCGGGCTCCGGCAAGACGACGCTGCTCAAGACGCTGAACCGCCTCGTGACGCCGGACGCGGGCGCGGTCCGCGTGCAGGGCGTGGCGGCGGAGGGGCTGGCGCCGCACGAACTGCGCCGGCGGATCGGCTATGTGTTCCAGGAGATCGGCCTCTTCCCGCATCTGACGGTGGCCGAGAACATCGCCATCACCCCGCGCCTGCTGGGCTGGGGCGAGCCGCGCCGCGCCGCTCGCGTCGCCGAGCTGCTGGAGCTCGCGGCGCTTCCGCCGGAGGTCGCCGGCCGGCGCCCGAGCGAGCTGTCGGGGGGGCAGCGGCAGCGGGTGGGCGTCGCCCGGGCGCTGGCGGCCGAGCCGGCGATCATGCTGATGGACGAGCCGTTCGGGGCCCTCGACCCGCTGACCCGCGATGCCCTCGGCGCCGACTACCGGGCGCTGCACGAGCGGCTGGGGCTCACCACCTTGATGGTCACCCACGACATCGCCGAGGCGGTGCTGCTGGCCGACCGCATCGTCGTGCTGAAGGCGGGCCGGATCATTGGCGACGGCTC
>NZ_DATAGM010000445.1:0-2193 GCF_036263695.1 Phenylobacterium sp. | reverse complement strand
CCCCGGCAGTCCGGCGCTGACCGAAGGGCTGGACCTGACGTCGGACCGGCTGGCGTTGGGGGTTCCGGAGCCGCATGGCGCGCCACCGCTGCCGCGGATCACCCTGACCCTGGCCGCGTTGACTGATGCGAGGGGCCTCATCGTGCTTATCTCAGGGGACGCCAAGAAACAGGTGGTCGAGCGGGCGCTCGCCGGGGAACCGCTTCCCGTCGGCGCGCTCTTGCGCCAAGAACGCGCGCCCGTCCGCATTCTGTGGTCGCCATAAAGTGAAATTGGGAGCCGCCATGCATCCGGTCGTCCAGGAGGTCACCGAGCGCATAGCCCATCGCAGCCGCGAGTCTCGCGCCGCCTACCTCGAGCGTATGGAGGCGGCCAGGCGCGACGGCCCCGGGCGCGCCAAGCTCTCCTGCGCCAACTTCGCCCACGCCTTCGCGGCCCTCGGCGAAGGAGACAAGCAGCGTATGCGCGACCCCTTCGCGCCGAACGTGGCCATCGTCTCGGCCTACAACGACATGCTCTCGGCCCACCAGCCGCTGGAGCGCTTCCCGGCGATCATCAAGGCGGCGGCCCACGAGATCGGGGCGACCGCCCAGTTCGCCGGCGGCGTGCCCGCCATGTGCGACGGGGTCACGCAAGGCCGGCCGGGGATGGAGCTCTCGTTGTTCAGCCGCGACGTGATCGCCATGGCGACGGCGATCGCCCTGACCCACGACGCTTTCGACGCGGCCCTGATGCTGGGCATTTGCGACAAGATCGTGCCGGGCCTGTTCATAGGGGCCCTGTCGTTCGGCCACCTGCCGGTGATCTTCGTGCCCGGCGGCCCAATGACCTCGGGCGTCTCCAACGCCGAGAAGGCCCGCGTCCGCGCCCTATACGCCGAGGGCAAGGCGACGCGCGAGGAGTTGCTGGACGTTGAGATGAAATCCTATCACGGCCCCGGCACCTGCACCTTCTACGGCACGGCCAACTCCAACCAGATGATGATGGAGATGACCGGCCTTCACCTGCCGGGCTCGGCCTTCGTGCAGCCCAACACGCCGCTGCGCGACGCCCTGGTGGCGGCAGCGCCGAAGCGCGCGGTGGAGATCCGCGACGGCGGCAACGCCTATGCGCCGATGTCGGCGGTGGTGGACGTGAAAAGCATCGTCAACGCCACTGTCGGCCTCCTGGCCACCGGCGGTTCGACCAACCACACCCTGCACATCGTCGCCATGGCACGGGCCGCGGGCGTCCACATCACCTGGGACGACTTCGACCAGCTCTCCCGGGTCACGCCGCTGATCGCCCGGGTCTATCCGAACGGATCGGAGGATGTGAACGCCTTCCATGCGGCCGGCGGCATGGCCTTCGTCACCCGCCAGCTGCTGGATGCGGGCCTGGCGCACGACGACGTGGTGACGGTCGCCGGCCCGGGCCTGCGCCGCTACCAGACCGAGCCCTTCCTGCAGGACGGCAAGCTGGTCTGGCGGGAAGGAACCGCCGCCTCTCTCGACCGCAACCTGCTGCGGCCGGTGGACGATCCCTTCCAGAGCGAAGGCGGTCTTCGCCTGGTCGAGGGGCCGCTGGGCCGCGGGGTCATCAAGACCTCGGCGGTCAAGCCCGAGCACCTGGTGATCGAGGCGCCGGCGCTGGTGTTCGACGACCAGGACGACCTGCTGGCGGCCCACAAGCGAGGCGAGCTCAACCGCGACTTCGTCGCCGTGGTGCGCTTCCAGGGGCCGCGGGCCAACGGCATGCCGGAGCTGCACAGCCTGACGCCGGCGCTGGGCGTCCAGCTCGACAAGGGCTTCAAGGTCGCCCTGGTCACCGACGGGCGGATGAGCGGCGCCTCCGGCAAAGTGCCGGCGGCGATCCACGTCACGCCCGAGGCGGCCGGCGGCGGGCCGCTGTCGCGGGTGCGTGACGGGGACGTGATCCGCCTCGACGCCCGCACCGGGCGGCTCGACATCCAGGTGGACGAGCGCGAGCTGATGAACCGGCCCCCGGCCACCGCCGCCCCGCACGCTTACGGCTTCGGCCGCGAGATGTTCGGCTGGATGCGCAAGGTCGCAGGACCCGCCGAAGAGGGCGCCTGCAGCCTGTTCGAGGCCGCGGCGTGAAGGGCGCGGCGCGCGGCCTGGTGGGGGATGTGGGCGGCACCAACGCCCGCTTCGCCCTGGTGGACGAGGAAGGCCACATCCGCTTCCCCAAGTC
>NZ_DATAGM010000444.1:0-2676 GCF_036263695.1 Phenylobacterium sp. | reverse complement strand
ACGGCGCCGGGCTCGGGCTCGCCCCAGTCGAGTTGAGGATCGTCGCGCTCGCCGATGTCGTTGGGGTCGAACTGAGCCTGGGTGGCCTGGCCGAAGCGGGGCTCGCTCGGCTCTTCCGCGCCCGACTGCTCGAAGGAGCGCGCCTCGGCGACGTCGTCGGCGCCGTCCTCGCCGGCCTCGCTGAAGGCGCTCGCCGGCGCGTTCCGGTCGGAGCCGACCGGATCGTTGTCCCAGCCCTCGGTCCGATCGGCCTCGGTCGCGCCTTGGCCCCGGTTCGGCGACTGCTGCAGATTCATCTCCTCCTGGCCGACGCCGCCGCCCTGCATCTGGGTGCGATTGGAGCTGACGGTGCTCGGCGTGAAGGTGCGGTCTTCGTCGGCCATGTGGGGCTCCTGACTGGTGATCGTTCGAGGGTCCAACCCATCGGGCCGCTTGGCTGTTCCGTCCAAACCGTTGTGATCGGCGCCGGTCCGGGCTAGGGGCGAGGGCTCATGGCCTCCGCCCTTTCGACCGCCTACGAGGCGCGCCTCGCGCGCGGCGAGATTTCCCCCGATGCGGCCCAGGCGCAGGCTGTTGCGGCCTTGTCGCGCCTGGAGGCCGACCTGGCGGCCAGTGAGCCGAACGGCCTGCTGTCCCGCTTCCGCAAGCCCGAGAGCCAGCGGGGCGTCTACCTCTGGGGGCCGGTGGGGCGGGGCAAGTCCATGGTCATGGACCTGTTCTACGAGACCGCGCCGGCGGCGAAGAAGCGGCGCACCCACTTCCATGTTTTCATGGGCGAGGTGCACCGGCTGGTGGACGCCTGGCGCAAGGGTGATGCGGCCGCCCGCAAGGCCCGCTTCGGCCAGGCCAAGGGCGACGATCCCATCCCGCCGGTGGCGGATGTGGTGGCGCCCCAGGCGCGGCTGCTCTGCTTCGACGAGCTGCAGGTCACCGACATCGCCGACGCGATGATCCTGGGCCGGCTGTTCGAGGCCCTGTTCGCCAGAGGGGTGACCCTGGTGGCGACCTCCAACCGCCCGCCCGACGAGCTCTACAAGAACGGCATCAACCGGCAGCTTTTCGAGCCCTTCATCGACATGCTGGAGACCCGCTGCGAGATCGTGCGAGTGGCGGGCGCGCACGACTACCGGCTCGACCGGCTGCGGGCGGCGGGCACCTGGTTCGCGCCCAATGATCCTGACAACGCGCGCCAGTTCGGCGCCCTGTGGGCCAGCATGCTGAACGGTGACGAGGAACTTGGCGAAACCCTCGAGGTGCTCGGCCGCAAGATTTCGCTGCCCCACGCGGCGGGCGGCCAGTTGCGCGCGACTTTCTCCAGCCTGTGCGGCGTGGCGCTCGGCCCCAACGACTACCTGGCCATCGCCGAGCGATTCCACACCGTCTTCCTGGAGGGCGTGCCGAAGCTGGTCCCGGCCAGGCGCGAGGAGGCCCGCCGGTTCGTCACCCTGATCGACGCCCTCTACGAGGCCCACGCGCGGCTGATCGTGCTGGCCGACGCCGAGCCGTCGAAGCTCTATCCGGAGGGCGAGGGCGCCTTCGAATTCGAGCGCACCGCCTCGCGCCTGGAAGAGATGCGCTCGGCCGACTGGCTGGCGGATCGGGAGTAGCTCCCGCTCCTTTCAACCGCAGGCGGGAAAGAAAGTTTAGTCAGGGCCTGCGCAGACTCTCCACGAGCTCGCGTGCATAGGGGCGCAGCTCGTCCATCGAGCGGACGCAGAGGGTGAGCTCGCGCAGGGCCCACTCGTCGGTGAGGGGGGCGATGCCCAGGGCCATGGTCTTGGCGGCGCGGCGCGCGCTGGTCTCCGGCACCACACCGACGCCCACCCCATGCTCCACCAGCCGGCAGACGGCGTCGAAGCTGCGCAGCTGCACGCGCAGACGCAAGGGGCGGCCCTCCCGCGCGGCCTTGTCGGCCAGGAAGCGCTGCAGGGCGCTGGAGCGGGCCAGGCCCACGAAGTCGTAGTCGAGCGCCGCCGAGAAGCGCACGGGGCGCTCGCCCAGCGGATGGCCGGCGGGGGTCACCACCACGAACCGGTCGGTGCGGAACGGGAAGGTCTGCAGGCCGGCCAGGTCGACGGTGCCGGCGACGATGCCGACGTCGCCCGCCCCCTCGGCGATGAGCCCGACGATCTCGTCTGAGAGCCGCTCCTCCAGCTCCACGGAGACGTGAGGGTGGGCGGCCAGGAAGGCGCTCAGCGCCTCGGGCAAAAATTCGGCCGAGGCGTTGGTGTTGGCCAGCAACCGCACCTCGCCGGAGAGGCCGGTGGCGTAGGCCGACAGGTCGTCCTTCAGCTGGGCGGTCTGGGCCAGGATGGTGCGGGCGTGCTTGAGCAAGGTGCGGCCGGCGGGCGTGGGCGTCACGCCCTGTCGCGAGCGGACCAGCAGCGGCGCGCCCAGCGCCGCCTCCATGTTGCGGATGCGGGTCGAGGCGGCGGCCAGCGCCAGCGCGCTCTTCTCGGCCCCGCGGGTGATGGCGCCGGTCTCCACCACGTCGCAGAACAGCCGCAGGTCAGTGAGGTCGAACCGCATCCTTCGTCTTTCGCGAAGGAAGCGTACAGGAGATACGCATTGTATCAAGGCGCTGGCGGCGGAAACTTCGCACCCTGCGAAGGAGCGTCTCCACGGCGGCCGCTTGCGGTCGCGGCGGAGACGGCCTTCGTTGACTTGGAGTCGCCG
>NZ_DATAGM010000443.1:0-3046 GCF_036263695.1 Phenylobacterium sp. | reverse complement strand
CGGACCGGCCGCCGGCCGCCGACCACCTGATCCTCTCGGCCCCCGCGGTCTGGGGCTGGTCCAGCCAGCCCTTGCCCTACAAGACCCTGCTATGGCTGGCCGCCCACGTGACCGGGTCCAAGGTCTACACCCCGCCCAGCTGGATCACCCGCAACATCCAGGCGAGCGACAACCGTGACGAGCTGATCGCCATGGGCCGCGACCCGCTGATGATCTGGGGAGCCAGGTCCGACACCCTTTATCACCTGGTCACCGCCATGGACGGCGGCCACCAGGGGATCGACGAGGTGAAGACGCCGGTCCTCTACCTCTACGGCGCAAAGGACGAGATCATCCCCGAGGAGCCGACCTTAAAGGCCGCCGCCCGGCTGAAGCGCGGCGACCGCACCGCCTACTACCCGCGCGGCCACCACCTTCTGATGCGCGACAAGCAGCGGCAGGTCGTGTTCGACGACGTGGCGGCGTACCTGAAGGATCCGGAGGGGCCGCTGCCGTCCGGCGCGCCGCCGATTCCCCGCGGCAAACGCGATCGCGAGCAGGATCGCAGGGTTGTGGCGGCGGGCCGCGGCGCGTAGAGCCGGGCCTTCCTCGTCGCAAGCGCGTTCCACGAAAACGGCCGCGGGCGACACGAACGCGCTCCAAACTCGCGATTTGAAGACATGACCCTGTTCGATTCCGCCGCCTTCGAGGGCCACGAGGGCGTGCACGCCTTCTTCGACCCGGCCAGCGGCCTGAAGGCCATCGTCGCCGTCCACTCCACCGCCCGCGGGCCGGCGGCTGGCGGCTGCCGGATGTGGCCCTACGCCAGCGCTGAGGCGGCGCTGGAGGACGCCCTGCGGCTCTCCCGGGCCATGTCCTACAAGAACGCCATGGCCGACCTGGAGCTGGGCGGCGGGAAGGCGGTGATCATCGGCGATCCCCGCACCGCCAAGACGCCAGCCCTGTTTGAGGCGTTCGGGGCGGCGGTGGACTCGCTCGGCGGCCGCTACTGGACGGCCGAGGACGTGGGCGTCTCGCCCGCCGACCTGGCCCACGCCCGCAATCGCTCCACCTTCGTGGCCGGCCTGGACCACCACCCCGCCGCCTCCGGCGATCCGAGCCCGGTCACCGCCGAGGGCGTGTTCCGCGGCGTGCGCCTGTGCGTCGCCCGCGCGCTCGGCAAGGAGCTGTCGCAGGTGACGGTGGCTATCCAGGGCGTCGGCCATGTCGGCGCCTACCTGGCGGAGAAGCTGCACGCGGCCGGCGCCAAGCTGATCATCGCCGACGTCGACGCCGCCGCCGTCGAGGCGGTGGCGGCGCGGACGGGGGCCCAGGTCGTGCCGCCGGACGCCATCTGCGAGGCCGAGGCCGACGTCTTCGCACCCTGCGCGCTGGGCGGCGCGATCAGCCTCAAGACCTTGCCGCGGCTGAAGGCGAAGGTGATCGCCGGCGGGGCCAACAACCAGCTCTCCGGCCCCGAGGCCGGCCGCGCGCTGTTCGAGGCGGGCCTGCTCTACGCCCCCGACTACGTCATCAACGGCGGCGGCATCATCAACGTGGCCGGCGAGATCCGCGCCATCGCCAGGGGCGAGGCCTTCGATCCCGCCTGGGTCGCCGCCAAGCTCGACCGCCTCGCCATGACGCTCGAAGAGGTCCTCGACCGCAGCCTCGCCGAGCGCCGCCCGACCCACGAGATCGCCGACGAAATGGCGCGGGAGCGGTTGCGGTCCCACTAGCCCGCTCATCCCGGCGGACGCCGGGACTCAGACGGCCTTGAGGCTACAGGTGACGTCGTGTCGTGTTCCGCTCAGCTTGGATCCCGGCTTTCGCCGGCATGAGCGGTGGGGAAGGGACGTGCGAACTGCGGGTCGATAGCCACGCGGACGGTGTCACCCACGCGCGGCGCGGAGGCGAGGGGGACCCGCGCGGACGCCCGGATACCGCGGACCTGCAGCGCGACCACGGCCGACGCGCCTGCGAACCGGACTTCCTCCACCACGGCGGGGACGCCCTCGCCGCCGATCACCAGCCCCTCGGGACGGACCATCAGCACCCCGTCCCGCGCCGTCGCGGCACCGAAGGCAGTCGATCCGCCCTCGATCGGCAGGGTGTTGATTTCGCCGAGCAGCCGGGCGGCGGCGAGGCTCGTGGGTTCGAGGAAGCAATCGCGGGGCGAGCCGGCCTGCAGGATGGCGCCGGCCTCCATCAGCGCCAGCGAGTCCGAGGTCAGCATGGCGTCCTCGGCGTCGTGGGTGACGATCAGGGCGGCCTTGCCGGCGGCGCGCAGGGCCGACAGCGTCGCCTCACGGACTTCGGTGCGCAGCGGGCCGTCGAGACCGGAGAAGGGCTCGTCCAGCAGGATGGCGGCAGGGTCGCGGGCAAGCGCCCTCGCCAGCGCCACCCGCTGCTGCTCGCCGCCGGAGAGGGCGCTGGGCCAGGCTTCGGCCCGGTGGGCCAGGCGCACGCGCTCGAGCTGGGCCAGCGCCCGCTCGCGCCGCTCGGCCTTGGGCCGGCCGGAAAGGCCGAAGGCGACGTTCTCGACCACCGTGAGGTGGGGGAAGAGGGCGTAGTCCTGGAACACCAGGCCGACGTCCCGCGACTCGGGCGGCACGTGGACGCCCGGCGCGGACAGGACCCGCTCGCCGGCTCGAACCTCGCCGCCGTCGACCGGCTCCAGGCCCGCCAGGCAGCGCAGCAGGGTGCTCTTGCCGCAGCCGGAGGGGCCTAGCAGGCCGGTGATGCGGCCCGGCTCCAGGGCCAGGCTGGCGCCGTCGACGGCGAGCGTGCGGCCGTAGCGCCGGCGCACGGCGCGGGCTTCCAGGACGCCGCTCATCCGTGGCCGCCGGGCCGCGAGGCCATCACCTGGCGGGAAAGCACGATCATCGCCGGCGCCGCGATCAGAACGATGGCCAATGCCGGCCAGGCCGCTTCGGCCAGCCGCTCGTCGGCCGCGTAGCGGTCGGCGAGCACCGCCAGGGTGTCGAAGTTGAAGGGCCGCAGGATCAGCGTCGCCGGCAGCTCCTTCACCACGTCCACGAACACCAGCAGGGCGGCGGTCCACAGGGAG
>NZ_DATAGM010000442.1:0-16985 GCF_036263695.1 Phenylobacterium sp. | reverse complement strand
CCTCAAGAAAGCGACAGACTCGCTGGGGGCCGACGTCTGCATCGACGCCGTCGGCGCCGACGCCTCGGGCAACCCGCTCCACAGCATCTTCGGCAAGAAGCTGAAGCTGGAAGCCGGCTCTGCGGTGCCGCTCCACTGGGCGATCAACTCGGTGAAGAAGGGCGGCGTCGTCTCCATCGTCGGCGTATACGGCCCGACCGGAAACATGATCCCCATCGGCAACGTCGTGAACAAGGGCATCACGATCCGCGCCAATCAGGCCTCGGTGAAGCGCCTCCTGCCGCGCCTAATCGACCATGTGAAGGAAGGCCGCCTCAATCCGAAGGAGATCATCACGCACCGGCTGCCGCTGGAGGAGGTCTCCGAAGGCTACCGGATCTTCACGTCAAAACTGGACGGCTGCATCAAGCCTGTCCTTTACCCGAACGCTGCGTAAGGCGCCCTCCGATGGACAACGAACTCACCACAGCTGAAACCAGCCGGGCCGCCGTCGAGCGCAGGGACATCCCGGGATGGGGCGTCGACGCCGATCCCTTGAACGACGCCACCTATCCGATGCGCGATCGCAGCCAGGACGATTCGCCTGGAATGAACTGGGAGCGCCCCTCGCAGCAGAGCTCGGATGTGGAGGTGCTGCAGTCGGTTGAACACAATCGCCGGCCAGCCGTGTTCGGAACCTCGACGCCGCCTACGGGCCTGAGCGGCGCAATCCGACGGTCTGCTTACCGCTACAGCGAGAGCCAGTGGGCCCACTGGCTTTTGCTCATGCTTGCGGACCGGGTGAACAGCGCTGAGGGCGTGGCCGACGACCTCAGGCGAGGAACGGTTCCGAACCTGTTCGACGAGATGGGACTGGCTGCTGAGTGGAAGTACAACCGGCAGCCCTTCATCCGGAAGGCGGCCGCTGCGGCGGCGGTGACGGGCGGCGCGGCCGCGCTCACCTACCTGGCGGTCCGCGCCGCCCGGCGGCGCCGTCAACTGCAAGCGGACGAGTGAACCAGGGCCTCAATCTGCTCCGCCATTTGGCTCGGCCGCGTCGGCTTCGCCTGGCGCGTGGGCGTCGGGATCGTGCAGGACGTCCTGCCGGTAGAGCATCGTGACGGCGGTGTAGATCACCAGCGCGAGCGGCGTCGCGAACAGAACGCCCAGGGGCCCGAACAGCGAGCCGAGCCCGACGACGGCGAATATGCCCAGCACCACAGGCAGTGAGGCGACGTTCCGCTGCACCAGCGGCGTGATCAGGTTCGCCTCGAGCTGCGACACGCCGACGTAGAGGCCGAGCGTCAGGAGCAAGGCGTTGGGTCCCACGGTGGCGGCGATCAACAACGCTGGAACAGCCGAGACGATGGGGCCGACCACCGGCACGAACTGGGCGATGCCGGTCAGCAGGGCCAACGCCAGGGGCGAGGGCACGCCGATCAGCCACAGCCCCATCCCGACGAGGGAGCCGACCAGGATCATGGAAATGAGCTGAGCCTTGACCCAGCCCTTCAGTGCGCGACCGCAGGCGTCCATCACCTCCCGCAGGCGGGGCCGCACCGAAAGCGGCGCCAGCGCCAGGGCGCCCTCACGCGCCGCCGCAGGCTTGATCGCCAGGAAGACCCCGGCGACCAGCACGAGTACGAGCGTCGTCACGCCGGAGAGGGCGCTGGTCGCCACCCGCTGCGCGACGATCAACGCGCGTCCCGCCTGGCTGGCGATCGCGCCGACGCCTTCGAGCAACTGATCTCCCAGCGGCGAGGCCTCGAGCTGGGCCCGGACATAGTCCCAGGCCTGCGGCACCCGCTCGGCGAGTGCGGAGATCTGGGTTGCGATGGCCTGCCCGAAGAAGGTGGAGATCACCCCCACCACCGCGATCACCACCAGCACCGCCACGAGCGTCGCGACTCCGTCGCCGAGGCGGGTTCGGCGCACGAGCGGGTCGGCGATCGAGCGCAGGATGACCGCGACGACCACCGAACCGAAGATCAGCATCCACAGGCCAGCCAGCCGGATCGCCAACTGTGCGGCCATGTAGGCGCCCACCAGGGCCACGGCGCCGATGACGACCAGCGTGATGACGTCCTTCCGGAGCGGCGTCGTTACCTTCTCAGTCAAACTGTGTCCCGTCCTGTGGAGACCGAACCCCGCGCGGCCTCCAGCGAACGGAATGTGCGGCGGCGCCTAAAGTTCGAGCCGGTCCGTGTGAGTTCGCAGTCGCCACGCCGCCACCAGCGACAGGATGAGCGCCGCAGCGATGGCGGCGGCCGCGACAGGCGGCTTCGCGTCGGTCATCGCAGCCGCAGCCACGGCGGCGAGCCCCCAAAGCACCGGCGCCGCATAGAGGATGAGTCCGGTGCGCAAGACGACGGCGCCGGCGATCAGGGCGGCGATGGCGATGCCCGTGATCGCGGCCGGCGTCCGCGCGGCCGCCGTCGTCCATCCTTCGGCGGTCAGCACGGTCAGCAGGTTTACGAGGGTGGCGATAGTGAGCCAACCGGCCAGCAGCGACAGCGGCCACAGGACGAACAGCCGCGCCTTGAGGCCATCCCGCAGGCTTGCGGCCCGGGCATGGGCGGCGGCGACGATGGCCGCGACGGCCGATGCGGTAATGACGACCACCGTCGCCCAGCGGGTGTCCAAGCCGGCGGCGATGATCCAGAGCCCGCAGCCGAGCGCCGCGCCGGCCGCCGGCCAGCGCACCCGCTCCAGCCAGGCCGATCGACTGCCCAGCTGGTGAAGTGCGAATGCGGCGAGCCCGGCGTAGATCACGCCCCAGATGGAGAAGGCCCATCCCGCAGCGCGCAGGGTCCCGTTACCGTCATCGGCGAATTCGGACGCGGTCTGCCCCCAACCCAGAACGGCCTGGCTGGCCGGCGCCAGCAGGGCGACCGCGACGCCGGCGACAACCGCCAGCCGCGGAAGCAGGCCGTTCACTGGTCTCGCCCCCCTTGCTCTGGCTCCGGCTCTGGCGCTCCGTCGGCGGCCGGACGCGCGCCGCTCATCTGGGGCACGTACAGGTTGGTGATGAACTTGGCCGCGTAGCCTTCCACGCGGAGCCTTGGGCCGAAGGCGGCGCAGGGATCCGGCCTCGGTACGGCCCGTGGCTTCCGTGCGGCGGGGCTCAAAGCCTTGCCGGCGGCGTCGCCGAACGCCTCGGCGAATTGAAGGGCGTCGCCGACGCGGCTCAGCGAGGGATCGTCCGTGCCTAGGGCGGTCGCATTTCGGTTCCAGACGAGGGCGGCGAGCTGTCGACCGTCCTTGCCCACCATCTCCGCCTCGGCGGAGAGCCCGCCCAAGGTCCCGGGAACGCGCAGCCCGATCGGCCCGGGAATGAAGAACGAAGCAGCGGCGGACGCGGCCGAGCCGGCCCGGCCGGTCGGCCGGACCTCCCCCACCACCGCCCTGACTTCCGCCTCGGCTTTCTCGGCCGCGGCGATCTCATATCGTTTGGACAGCTCGAAGCAGAGCTGGGCGTCGAGTTCGCGAAGCACCAGTGTCCGCTCGTCCGGGTTCAGCCAGCTGTTGACCGCAGCCGGAGCCAGCCGCGTGGGCGC
Organism: Phenylobacterium sp.; assembly: GCF_036263695.1. Classification (GTDB taxonomy): domain Bacteria; phylum Pseudomonadota; class Alphaproteobacteria; order Caulobacterales; family Caulobacteraceae; genus Phenylobacterium. The sequence continues at coordinate 13,449 of NZ_DATAGM010000442.1, read as the reverse complement.
TATCGCGATCCGGCGGACCTGGCTGATCGCGGGATCGCGGCGCTCGGAGCTGCTGGCGCGCAGACCGCCCTTCGCAGGCGCCAGGCCGTCGTACGTGGAGAGCAGACCTGACTGCCGGCCCGGCGTGCTGCAGGCGGCGAGCAGGAGCGGCAGGCATAGCCATAGAACTCGTCTCATCGGCGCCAGCCTCACCTCGTCGCGAACAAGCCTGCGCCACTGATACGTGTGGCCTACCCGCTCGGATGCATGCTCGCCCCGCGGGACGGCGGCGGCTGAGCCTTGACCTGGCCCCAGGGGCTGCCCCGATGGAGGAGCGGTCAGCTGAGAGCGAGGTGATTCGTGACTGCTTCCGCCCAATACCTGAACCCGGCCGAGGCCGCCCGGCGGCTGGGGGTCTCGGCCAAGGCGCTGCGGCTCTACGAGGCGCGCGGCCTGGTCGCGCCGGTCCGCACCAGCGCCGGCTGGCGCGCCTATGGACCCGACGAAATGGCGCGCGCGGCGGAGATCGCGGCGCTGCGGGCGCTGGGCTTCAGCCTGGCGCAAGTCGCGCGGGTGCTGGGCGGCGATCCGCAGGGGCTGGAGCCGGCTCTGGCGGCGCATCAGGCCAGGCTCGAGGCCGAGCTCGGCCAGACCGCCGCCCTGGTGGACCGGGTCCGCGGCCTGCGCGCCGACATCGCCCGCGGGGCGGCGCCAAGCGCCCGGGACCTGGCGCGCCTGGCCGGGCCGGCGGGAAAGCCGGCGGTCGCCTTCGACCTGCCCTGGCCCTGGGGCGGCGAGCGGTTCGAACTGCGCGAGCTGCGAGCGCTGACCTGGATCGTCGGGCCGCTGGGAAGCGGCAAGACGCGGCTCGCCCTCGCCCTGGCCAAGACGCTGCCGAACGCGGCCTTCCTCGATCTGGACCGGCTGACCGACGGCGGAGCGGCGGCCAAGGCGCGGATCGCCGCCGATCCGGCGCTGGCCGCCCGGGTGGCGGCGGCGCAGGCCTGGATGGTCGAGGATGGCGCAACTCCCTCCGACGCCCTGACGGCGCTGCTCGCGGGGCTGGAGGCGGACGGGCCCGACATCCTCGTCGTCGACATCCCAGAACTTGGGCTGGACGAGCCCACCCAGGAGGCGCTGTCCGCCCATCTTCGGCGCGGATCGCGCACGCGGCCGCTGTTCGTCCTCACCCGGTCCTGCGCCATCCTCGACCTGGCGGCCGTCGGATCCGACGAGGCCATCCTGCTCTGCCCGGCCAACCACCATCCGCCCATGCTGGTCGCGCCCTATCCCGGCGCGCCGGGCTACGAGGCGGTGGCCACCTGCCTTGCGAGCGCCGAGGTGCGGGCCCGGACCGAGGGGATGATCGCAGTGCGCCCGGCTGCGGCCTGAGCCGGAACGCTGAAGCTCGCCGAGCGTTGGCATGGGACCGGCTGGGAGCAGGTACAGTGGCTGACGAAACGACGCAGAATCAGGAGGTTCGGGCGATCCGCCTGGACGACGTGCAACAGGTCCGCCGATGGGCGGTCATTCTCGGCGGACCGCCGCCGCGGCGGTTGAGCCGGCGCCTCTCGCCTTACCTGGCGTCCAAAACGTCTGCGCCGCCGTCGCCCCCCGGTCGGGTCGGCATCGGCGGCCGAAGCCCGACCTAGGCTCAACTGCGCAACCCTCTGCGACGCCGCCACGTTCAGAGGGGGCGATACGAGGGAAAGTCATGCATCCGAACCAACCGCATACCGACAGCGACGAAGGCCGCCGCGACAAGGATCGGCCGGCCCCGATCGAGCGGGCGAGCGGCGGGCAGCACAACGCGGACGAGGCCGCCGCGGCGGCGCCTGGTGAGCGCGCAGAGGACGCTGACCTGAAGGCGCGTCAGGAGGATCTGCTCGACGAAGCGGTCGAGGAGACCTTCCCGGCCAGCGACCCCATCTCCCCCAAGCGCATCACCTGAGCCTTACGTCGGGTTGCTGACAGCCGCGCGCCGGCGAACGTGTTACGCGTTCCCGGTGAACGGCGCGCGCATGGACGAGAACAGCTACACCCTGCTGGCCGTGAGGCCAGACGGCGCCGTGCCCGTCGTCGACCTTGTCGGCGGCAGCCGGAAGGCGGCGCTGGCGCGGGCCCGCGCCTTCCTAGCCGAACACTCCAGCTGCGTGCACGTCGAGGTGTGGCTCGAGGGCCGGATGGTGGGGCAGGTGCGCCGCAGCGCTGCGCCGGAGAGCGCCTCGCCCGAAGCCACAGCCTTCTAGGCCCCGCCGATCCCTTCCGTGATCTTGCCGGTGCCCTCGCAGTCCGGGCAGGCGGCGCCGTCGGTGCGACCAGAGCCGTTGCAGCGGGGGCAGACGTTCTCACCCGTGCCGGGTGCGCCGGCGGCGGCTTCGTCGGCGGGGCGCAGAGGTTCGTCGGGCATAAGGGCCTCCTTCTCCAAGCCCAACTCGCCGGACCGACAGGCGGTTTCGCAAACCCTGTCCGGCGGCTAAGGACGGGGCGCGCCTCCCCAGTCGTCCTGAGTCCCCGTGACCGTCCCATCTACCGGCAGCGACCGTCCTGACGTCCAGCGCATCGGCCTGGGCATCGCGCTGCGCGTGGGAGCCATGGCCTGCATGGCGGCGATGTTCGCCGGGGTGAAATGGACCGCGGGGCAGGGGATCCCGGTGCTGGAGATCGTCTTCTTCCGGAACGCCTTCGCCTTCATCCCGATCGCCCTCTACATCCTGCCGACCACGGGTCTGAGGGTGCTGAAGACCCGCCGTCCGCTCGGCCACCTGGCGCGTTCGGCCGTGGGCCTGACCGGCATGGTCTGCGGCTTCTCGGCCGCCTCGCTGCTGCCGCTGACCGAAGCGACGGCGATCTCCTTCGCCGCGCCGCTGTTTATGACCGCCCTTTCCGCGCTGATCCTGAAGGAGAAGGTCGGCCGCCATCGCTGGGGCGCGGTGGCCGTCGGATTCGTCGGGGTGCTGATCATGGTGCGGCCCAGCCCCACCGAGTTCGCCAACCTCGGGGTGCTGTTCGGCCTGGCCGGCGCCCTGGGCGCGGCGGGGGCGATGATCGCCATCCGCGAAATCGGCCGGACCGAGCCGGGGCCGACCATCGTCTTCTACTTCACCCTGGCCGGGATGCTGGTGGGACTGGCGAGCCTTCCGTTCGGCTGGGTGACGCCGGAGCCCTTCACCCTCGGGATCCTGGTGGTGATGGGGCTGCTGGGCGGGGTCGGACAACTGCTGCTGACCCAGGCGCTGAAGGTGGCCCCCGTCGCCGCGGTGGCCCCCTTCGACTACACCCAGCTGATCTGGGCCAGCGGCTTCGGGTTCCTGATCTGGGGCGAGCTGCCCAGGCCGGTGACGGTGGTCGGCGCGCTCGTGGTCGCGGCCAGCGGCGTCTACATCCTCTACCGCGAGACCCTGCGCATGCGTCAGGTCCGGCGCGACGCCACCTGAGGCGGTCACGCAAGCCGTGCGTTGACAGACCTGCGTTACCAGAGGACTCTCCTCACATAACCGGGCGCCCTCGTGGGCGCGCCGCCTGATCACGCGCCAGGCGCGCTCGCCCGAGGACGACCGGGGGCGTGGCGATCAGGAGACCAGGCCATGAAGACCATCTGGGCGGCGCTCGGGGCGGCCGCGGTGCTGAGCGCAGCGGGATCCGCCAACGGCGCGGTCACCGTCATCGGCGGAGGGCTGGCGGAGGCCTGCTCGCAGGCGGCGATCCGCGGCGAGTCCGCACCCGAATACGAGGCGCTGTGCACCACAGCCCTGGAATCGGAATTCCTCAACGCCCGCGACCGGGCCGGCACCTACGTCAACCGCGGCGTCTTCAAGCTGCGGCGGGCGGTGTACGACCAGGCGGTGAAGGACTTCGACCTGGCGATCCGGCTCAAGCCGGACGTCGGCGAAGCCTATGTGAACCGCGGCGCGGCCTTCATCGGCCAGAAGCGATACGCCGACAGCCTGACCGAGATCAACAAGGGCCTGGAGCTCGGCGTCGAGGAGCCGGCCAAGGCCTATTACAACCGCGCCCTGGCGCACGAGGGGCTGGAGGACGCCAAGTCGGCCTACTTCGACTACCAAAAGGCGCTGGAGCTGAAGCCGGAGTGGTCGGCGCCGCGCGAGCAGCTGGTCCGATTCACCGTCACCCGGCCGCGCGGCGGCTAGCGGAGCTAGGATTGGGACGGCGGCGTTCCTAGATGGGAAGGGACATGCCCATGCACCGCCTGCTGATCGCCGCCGTCGTTCTCGCCGCCGCGCCGCCCGTCGCGGCGCAGGGGCTCTACGATCCGAACTGGATCGCCCGGGACGCGGAGCTGCGCGCCCAGCAGGAGATGATGCGCAACCGCTCCATCGACCTGCAGAACCAGATCACCACCCTGGAGATGCGGCTGCAGGCCGAACGCTCGCTGCGCGACTTGGAGGTCCAGGCCCGCCGCCCGACCCTGATGGCGCCGCCGGAGCGGCGCACGCCGGCGCGGCCTGGCGGCGCGGAGCTTGGCGGTTTCACGTCCATCCCTGATGATCGGCTGAGCGCCTCGAACGATCGGGTGCGCGCGGCGAGCCGGCCGGCCCGCTAGCGCGGAGCAGCCGCGGCCTTTCCGCGTTACCGCCCGGGCGAGGTGGAGCGAGGAGAGACGCATGCGCTGGCAAGGCGGCCGCAGGGCTGGGAACATCGAAGACCGGCGCGGCCTCGGGCCCGGCGCCGCCGCTGGCGGTGTCGGCGTGGGCGGGGTGATCCTGGCCCTGATCGGCTACTTCGTCTTCGGCATCGATCCTTCGACCACCACCAGCGTGATCGGCGGCGGAGGGCAGGTTCAGCAGCAGCAGGGCCAGGTGGGCAGTCCGCAGGACCAGGCCGGCGCCTTCGTCGACGTCATCGAGACCTCGACCCAGGACGTCTGGGGCCCGATCTTCCGTCAGGCCGGCCAGACCTACCGCCCGCCGGCGGACGTGGTGCTCTACGACCGGGCCACCGGCACCGGCTGCGGCACGGGCCAGGCGGCGATGGGCCCGTTCTACTGCCCGGCCGACCAGAAGGTGTATCTGGATCTGTCCTTCTGGGACGAGCTGGCCAACCGCTTCGGCGCCCAGGGCGAAGCCGCCCGGGCCTATGTGATCGCCCACGAGATCGGCCACCACGTCCAGCACCTGACCGGCCAGACCACAGTCGCTCAGCGGATGGGCATGCGCGGCGCCGAGAGCGGGGCCGTGCGCCTGGAGCTGCAGGCCGACTGCTTCGCGGGGGTCTGGGTGGCGCACGCGGGGACCGTCTCCGGCGGCCAGGTGGCGCTCGACCCACGTGACATCGAAGATGGCCTGAGGGCCGCCTCGGCGGTGGGCGACGATGCGCTGCAGAAACAGTCCCAGGGGCGGGTGATGCCCGACGCCTTCACCCACGGCACCAGCGAGCAGCGGATGCGCTGGTTCCGGCGCGGCGTGGAGACCGGCGATCCGGACGCCTGCGACACCTTCCAGGCCCGAGAGCTCTAGAAACGGGCCGGGGCGCCGGTTCATCGGCTGCGAACGGCGCAGATCAGTCGCTCGCCGAAGTCGGCGCCCCCGCGCCCTCACCCTCTTTCGAGGGTTGGTAATAGCTACCGACGTTCGCCGGCCGCGGCGAATTAAGCTTAGGACATGTTAGGGCCGCAGCTCCGGCGGCAGGGCCGCGATTTCCGCCGGCGTGAGCCGCGTCATCCCTGAGATGATGCACGGGCTGACCATGCCGCCGCCGAGCCGCACTTTGAGGGTAAGGTCGATCGGCCGGCAGATCAGGCCTGAGCCGCCTGCGCTCTCAGTGATCAGTGTTTCCTGCCGGGAGGCCCCGGCCAGGCACGAGCCGCTCATGTCGAAGCGATAGGTGTCTCGGCCGCCGACGTCGACGTAGAGGGTCCGGGAGTCCGCGATGCGGTGGGCGCGCATGTCGTTCATCCGGAAGCAGCCGGGCGCGCCGACTGTATCGACGGCGTCGGCGCCCAGCCGCGCCGCCGAGGCGGCGTCGTAGGATTGCGGGCCGGCGCAGGCCGTCATCAGGACGGCGAGGCAACCGGCGGCGAAGTAGGTTCTCATGACAGGTCTCCTGCTGCTCCAGCCTACACCATGGCTCGGCCCCAAGCAGCGCAATTGAATCAACGCACAACGCTTCGCGCTGGCGCCACGAGGCCTTCGCCTCTAGTCTGCCGTCCATTCTCCGGGGGGCCGCGCGCAAGCGGCTGAGAGGCGGGTGAGCCCGCGACCCGTCGAACCTGATCCGGGTCATGCCGGCGAAGGGATGGGAACCGGACGGCGGGCGCTTCTCGCCCTCGTCCTCTTTTCAGCCGACGCCGGCTCAAGCCTCGGATCCTCTTGAAGGAGCCGCGCCGGTGAACATCGAAACGCCCATCGCCAAGGCCATCCCAACGGGCGAGCGCCCAGGGTCGCGCAAGGTCTACCAGCCCGGCGTACTGTGGCCTGACATCCGCGTGCCGTTCCGTGAGGTGGCGGTGCACGAGAGCGCCGGCGAGCCGCCGCTGACCCTTTACGATCCCTCCGGCCCCTACACCGATCCGCGGGCGGTCATCGACATCGAAAAGGGCCTGCCGCGCACCCGCGAGCCCTGGGTCGTCTCCCGCGGCGACGTGGAGATTGTCGAAACCCCGCGGCAGGTGAAGCCGGAGGACAACGGCTTCGCGCAAGGCAAGCACCTGGCGCCGCAGTTCAGCGCGCCGCGCCGGGTCTACCGCGGCAAGGCCGGTTCGGCGGTTACCCAGCTGGAGTACGCCCGCAAGGGGATCGTGACGCCGGAGATGGAGTACGTCGCGATCCGCGAGAATCTGCGCCGGCAGGAGAGCGACCCGTTCATCCGCGACGGCGAGGACTTCGGCGCGGAGATCCCGGACTTCGTCACGCCCGAGTTCGTGCGCGATCAGGTGGCCCGCGGGTTGGCGATCATCCCGGCCAACATCAACCACACCGAGCTCGAGCCGATGGCCATCGGGCGCAACTTCCTGGTCAAGATCAACGCCAACATCGGCAACTCGGCGGTGCTCTCCACCGTCGCCGACGAGGTGGACAAGATGGTCTGGGCGATCCGCTGGGGCGCGGATACGGTCATGGACCTCTCCACCGGCCGCAACATCCACAACATCCGCGACTGGATCGTCCGCAACAGCCCCGTGCCGATCGGCACTGTCCCGATCTACCAGGCGCTGGAGAAGGTCGGCGGCATCGCCGAGGATCTGACCTTCGACGTCTTCGCCGACACCCTGATCGAGCAGGCCGAGCAGGGGGTGGACTACTTCACAATCCACGCCGGGGTGCGGCTGCCGTACATCCCGCTGACCGCGCGTCGGACCACCGGTATCGTCTCGCGCGGCGGCTCGATCATGGCCAAGTGGTGCCTGGCTCACCACAAGGAGAGCTTCCTCTACGAGCGGTTCGAAGAGATCTGCGAGATCATGCGGGCCTATGACGTGTCGTTCTCGCTGGGCGACGGCCTGCGCCCCGGCTCCATCGCCGACGCCAACGACGCGGCCCAGTTCGCCGAGCTGGAGACCCTGGGCGAGCTGACCCAGGTGGCCTGGCGCCACGGCTGCCAGGTGATGATCGAGGGGCCCGGCCACGTGCCGATGCACAAGATCAAGGCCAACATGGACAAGCAGCTGGCGGCCTGCCACGGCGCGCCCTTCTACACGCTCGGCCCGCTCACCACCGACGTGGCGCCCGGCTACGACCACATCACCTCGGCCATCGGCGCGGCGATGATCGGCTGGTTCGGCACGGCGATGCTCTGCTACGTCACGCCCAAGGAGCACCTGGGCCTGCCCGACCGGGAGGACGTCAAGCAGGGGGTGATCGCCTACAAGATCGCCGCCCATGCCGCCGACCTCGCCAAGGGCCACCCGTCGGCGAGAGCCTGGGATGACGCGCTCTCCAGGGCCCGCTTCGAGTTCCGCTGGGAGGACCAGTTCAACCTCGGCCTCGATCCGGAGACCGCCCGCGAATACCACGACGAGACCCTGCCGAAGGAGGCGCACAAGACCGCCCACTTCTGCTCCATGTGCGGACCCAAGTTCTGCTCGATGAAGATCAGCCAGGACATCCGGGACGCCGCCAAGGGACAGAACGACGTGGCCGATGGCCTGGCGCAGATGGCCGAGAGGTTCCGCAAGGTCGGCGAGATTGACGTGCCGGTAGGGGCGGGGGAGTAGGCCGATCCCCCACCACCGCTCATTCCGGGGAAGGCCGGGATGCAGTTCTGTCGGCGCGGCGGCTCAGTTTGGATCCCGGCTGCGCCGGGATGAGCGGAGGGTGGAATGACCGAGGAGATCGATCTGCAGGCCGGCGCGGTCGTGACCGGCAGCGACCTCTCCCGCGTCGACTGGGCCGAGCGGGACCTCACGGACCTGGTGCTGACCGACTGCACCCTCCTGGAGGCGCAGCTCTCGGCCGTCATCCTGCAGGGGGCGCGGTTCAAGGCCTGTAGGATCATCGGCTGCCGGTTCGCCCACTCGGACCTGCGCGAGGCAGTGTTCGAGGACTGCGACTTCTCCGACCCGGAGAACCACGCCGGCGTGCAGTTCGCCTTCAGTCGGCTGGAAGAGGCGAGGTTCTCCCGCTGCAACCTGGCCTTCGCCGATATCGACCGCTCCAGCCTCTATGCGGCCGAGTTCCGCGGCTGCAACCTGCGTGGCGCGCGCTTCCACCGGGCCGACTTCGGCCGCGCCTTCGGGGCCAAGGTGGTGCGCAGCTCAGTGACCTTCGACTCCTGCATGCTGGAGTTGGCCGACCTCTCCGAGGCCCTGGCGCCGGAGTGCGATTTCCGCATGTCTCGGCTACGGGAGGCGGACCTGCGCGGCGCGAACCTGGAGGGCGCCGACCTGCGCGACACTGACCTTTTCCAGGCGCTGACGGCGGACGCCAGACTGGCCGGCGCCGACCTGCGCGGCGCAGAGGTCAGCGGCCTGGACCTGACCGCGCTGGCCAGCCGGGAGGGCATGAAGGTGACGTTGGATCAGCAGTACGCCCTGCTGACGGCGCTCGGCGTGGACGTCCACGCCGAATGATCGGTTACTCGTCGACCGTCTCGCGAACCTGAGCCGGCCAGACGCGCACGGCGACCGCGGCGGTGACGGAGCCGAGGACGGCGGTGGCCGCGCCGGCCCACTGGACGGCGTTCATGCCTTCAGAGGCGTAGTGCCCGGCCGAGGCGCCGCAGACGAACACGAGGATGGCCGTGGCCCACTCGGCGCCTTCCTGGCTGAAAATCTTATTCATTGTCGAAAGCCCCCAAACGACGCGGGATCAGACTAGTCGCAATGCTCTTAACGAAAGCCTGAGTCGCAGGGGGATGTGACACGCCCGCGCAAGGCAGATCGGTCGCAGGCGAAAAAGAGGGCGGCTCCTTCGCAGGAGCCGCCCTTTCTCGGGACGTTGGATCGTGAAAGCGCCCCTACGGCGTCGTGGTGGCGTCGGGGGCCGTGGCCTCCGGAGTGGTGGCCTGCGGCGCAGGGCTCGGCGTGGCGTCCGGCGTCGTGGACGGCGCGGCGTCCGGCGCCGGAGTCACCGGCGGGATCACCAGGGCGGGCGGCGCCGCGGCCGGCGAGCTGGCGCTCGAGGTGTAGGGCTGCGGGCCGGCGGGCAGGGCGACCGTGCCGCTGGCGTCGATGCCCTCCGAGGCGGCGCTGGGCGCGCCAGGGCGCGCCCGGGCCGTGGTGCGGGCGACGCGGGTGGTCCGGACCGTCTCGCGGACGCGCGTCGGCGCCGGCGCGGCGGCCGGGGTCGCCGTGACCGGGGTCGACGCGGCGGGCGCCGCCGGGTTCAGCGGCGTCGTCGTTGTCGCCGCGGCGGTCGGGCCGGGCGTCGGCGGCGCGGTGGTCGCCATCGGCGGCAGGGCCGAGCCGGTCGCGGCGGTGGTGGTCTGCGCGTCGTCCCCGCTGTTGGCGGCGAAGAAGGCGACACCGGCGATGGCCGCCAACGCGACGGCGCCCCCGGCCAGCGCGCCGGTGGGCAGGCCGCCCTTGGACTTGCGCTTGGTCGCGGTGGTGCGGCGCGCGCCGACCATGCCGAGGCCGGTGTCGGTGGCGGTGTTGGTGGCCGGCTCGGCGGTGGTCGTCGGCGCTGGCTGCATCATCGGCGCCGGATCGGCGAAGCCGCTAGCGGGTTCAGGCCCGGCGAAGCTGCGCGCCTCCACAGGCGCGGCCGCCGGAGCGGCGGCGGGCGCCGCGGTGCTGGCGGCGGCCGCCCGGCCGAAGCCGCGGCGCTTCTTCGTGGGGCGAGCGTAAATGGGGGTTCCGAACATGGACGGTTCGGCGTCGGCCGGCCCTCCGTCCTGCCCGGTAAGGTCCTGGTGCATCGGCATGTCCGTCCTGTCCGACATGGTGGCGTTCTCCCGGTGTCGTTGGTTGGAGCTAGAACGACATCGGGCACAGCTTGTTCCGAGCCCGGTTCCATCTGTGCTGTGATCTTTCTTCCATCGAGGCGCCCAAAACTGGCGCACTACTGACCCATGCGTCTTTGCCCGGGTCCGAGGCCCGGCGAATACAGGCGCGATTGTGGCGATGTCGCCGCGACTCCGCCCGATTCAGGTCGGCAGCGAACGGGGCGGCGTGGTCACCTGCGGCGGTATGGCCCACCCGGCGGGCCGGCGTTAACGGCGCGCCTCAAGGCGCTGGCAACCCTCGTGGCGGGAGCCTTGCTCGTCGCGCAACCGCCCAGGCGAGGGAATCATGAGCAGCTTGAAAGATCGGGCGCGCCAGCCCCGCACCGCCGCGGCGCGGCCGGCGAGGGTGAGTCCCCGGCGCCACGCCCGCAAGCCTCTGACGGAGTTGTCAGCTCCCGCGGCGCCGCTCCGCCTTGACCCTCCGGCGAACGCCGCCAAGCTGCCCTCTCCGTCGGAGGGATCGATGAGTCTGAAGGCTCGGCTGCAGCGCGACCTTAGGTTCGTGCGGGGACTGAAGCGCACGCTCGCGCGCATCAAGACCATCGCACCCGATTCGAAGAATCTGCTGTGCGACGACCTGCAGGGCGCCGTCGACAAGTGGCGCGGCCGTCCTGCGCTGACTTTCGAGGGCCGCACCCTCAGCTACGGCGAGGTCGACGCCATGGCCAACCGCTTCGCCCACTGGGCCAAGGGACTGGGCCTGCGGCGCGGCCAGGTGGTGGCGCTGTTCATGCCGAACCGGGCGGAATACTTCCCGGTCTGGTACGGCCTGTCGAAGGTCGGGGTGGTCACCGCGCTGGTGAACAACCAGCTGACCGGCGGCCCCCTGGCGCACTGCCTGAAGCTGTCCGGCGCCAGCCACGTGATCGTCGACGAGGAGACCGCCGGCGCCTTTCATGACGTGAAGGGCGAGCTCGACAAGCCGATGGTTCAGTGGGTGCTGGGCAAGGCCAGCGGCGACCAGCGGGACCTGTCGCAGGCGCTGAGGAGCTGCAGCCAGCTGCCGCCGGACAAGGCGGTGCGGGAGGACATGACCGCCCGCGACACGATCCTCTACATCTTCACCAGCGGCACGACGGGACTGCCCAAGGCCGCCCGCATCAGCCATCAGCGCGCGCAGCTCTACATGCGCGCCTTCGCCGGGGCGACGAACGCCCGCGAGCACGACCGCGTCTACGTGGCCCTGCCGCTTTATCACGCCACCGGCGGCCTCTGCGCCCTGGGCGCGGCCCTGCTCAACGGCGGCTCGGTGGTGCTGAAGAAGAAGTTCTCCGCCAGCCACTTCTGGGAGGAAGTGGTTGCCGAGCGCTGCACCATGTTCGTCTACATCGGCGAGCTCTGCCGCTACCTGGTGAACCATCCGCCGGGCGAGGACGAAGCCAAGCACAAGATCCGGATGGCTTTCGGCAACGGCCTACGGCCCGACGTCTGGCGCGAGATGCGCACCCGCTTCCGCATCCCGCAGGTGCTGGAGTTCTACGGCGCCACCGAAGGCAACGTGGCGATGTTCAACTACGACGGCCGCGAAGGCGCCATCGGCCGGATCCCGAAGTGGATCAAGACCCGCTTCAACGCCCGGCTGATCCAGTTCGACGTCGAGACCGAGCAGCCGATCCGCGGTCCGGACGGGCTGTGCATCGAGTGCGGCGCGGGCCAGGTGGGCGAGTGCATCGGCAAGATCGGCGACGACGCGCGCACCGACTACACCGGCTACGTCGACAAGGCCGCCAGCGAGAAGAAGATCCTGCGCGACGTCTTTGAGAAGGGCGACGCCTGGTTCCGCACCGGCGACTTGATGCGCCAGGACGCCGACGGCTACGTCTATTTCGTCGACCGCATCGGCGACACCTTCCGCTGGAAGGGCGAGAACGTCTCCACCGCCGAAGTCGCGCTGCAATTGAACGAGGCCCCGGGGGTTCTGGAAGCCAACGTCTACGGGGTCCAGGCCCCGGGCGCCGAGGGCCGCGCCGGCATGGCGGCCCTGGTCACCGACGGCGGCTTCGACGTCAAGGCCTTCGGGGACTACGTCGATCGTGAGCTTCCCCCCTTCGCCCAGCCGATCTTCCTGCGCATCCTGCCGACCATCGAGACCACCGGCACTTTCAAGCAGCGCAAGGTGGACCTGGTCTCCGAGGGCTTCGACCCGGGCAGGGTCAAGCACCCGCTCTATTTCAAGCACCCGGACAAGGGCTACATCCGCATCACCAAGCCGGTGATCGAGAAGCTCCAGGCCGGCGGCTACAAGCTCTAGTCCTTCCTCTCCCGCTCCGCGGGAAAGGATTGACTGAGAGGCGTGGAGCGTCGGTCGGTCGCCCCTGCGCGCCGGCTGTTCCTGGCCTATATATGCGGCCCCATGCCCGACACCATCGCCGAGCCCCTGCTTCAGGGCGCCGCACTCATCAAGGATCAGGTGAAGCGTCTGCCCGACGCGCCCGGCGTCTATCGCATGATCGGCGAGGACGGCGAGGTGCTGTACGTCGGCAAGGCCCGCTCGCTGAAGAAGCGGGTGATCCAGTATGCGCAGGGCCGGTTCCACACCCAGCGAATCGCCCACATGGTCGACCTGACCCGGGCGATGGAGTTCGTCACCACCCGCACCGAGACCGACGCGCTGCTGCTCGAGATCAACCTGATCAAGCAGCTGAAGCCGCGGTTCAACGTCCTGCTGCGCGACGACAAGAGCTTCCCGGAGATCGTAATCCGGCGCGACCACGAGGCCCCGCAGCTGCGCAAGCACCGTGGCGCCCACAGCATCAAGGGCGACTACTTCGGCCCGTTCGCCAGCGCCTGGGCGGTGAACCGCACGCTCAACACCCTGCAGAAGGCCTTCCTGCTCCGGTCCTGCTCCGACAACGTCTACGAGGCGCGGACGCGGCCCTGCATGCTGCACCAGATCCGACGCTGCTCGGCGCCCTGCACAGGGCTGGTGTCGCTGGACGACTACCAGGCGTTGGTCGACCAGGCCGAAGCCTTCCTGCGGGGCAAGAGCCGGGCGGTGATGGCCAGGATGGCCGAGGAGATGCAGGCCGCCTCCGACGACCTGGAGTTCGAGCGCGCCGCGCGGCT
>NZ_DATAGM010000441.1:0-12440 GCF_036263695.1 Phenylobacterium sp. | reverse complement strand
TTGCCGTTGCCGTGCTGGTAGTGCCCACGGCCATTCGACGGGCCTTCTTCCTCGACAAAGCTGGTGATCGCCACGTTCGCTCCTTGTTGTTTGTCCGCCCGACCCCGTTGGCGGGCGGTTGATTTGAATGCCGTGGACGCTGCAGCAGCGCGGTCGCCCTGTCACCCCCGTATCGCGACTATCCACAAGCCCTAGTCGCCAAGCGGACCGGGGTCGGCTAAACCCCCGCGATCCATTCATCCGAGGACGGCATGGCTCTGAAAGTCGCCATCGTCGGCCTGCCGAACGTCGGCAAGTCGACCCTTTTCAATGCGCTCACCCAGACCGCCGCGGCGCAGGCGGCCAACTATCCCTTCTGCACCATCGAGCCGAACGTCGGCGACGTGGCGGTGCCCGAGCCGCGCCTGGACGCGCTGGCCAAGGTCGCCGGCTCGAAGGAGATCATCCCCGCCCGGATCAACTTCGTGGACGTGGCCGGCCTGGTCCGCGGCGCCTCCAAGGGCGAGGGCCTGGGCAACCAGTTCCTGGCGAACATCCGCGACTGCGACGCGGTGGCCTTCGTCGCCCGGTGCTTCGAGGACGACGATGTCACCCACGTGGAGGGCCGGGTCGATCCGATCTCCGACCTGGAGATCATCGAGACCGAGCTGATGCTGGCCGACCTCGAGAGCCTGGAGAAGCGGGTGGTCAACCTGGAGAAGCGCGCCAAGGCCGGCGACAAGGAGAGCGCTACGACCCTGCGCCTCGTGAACCTCGCCCTGGCCGAGCTCAACCAGGGCCGCCCGGCCCGGATGGCCAAGGTGTCCTCGGAGGACGAAAAGGCTTGGCGCATGCTCCAGCTGCTGACCTCCAAGCCCGCCCTCTACGTCTGCAACGTCGACGAGGGCTCGGCCGCCACCGGCAACCCGCTCTCCGAGAAGGTCGCCGAGCGGGCCGCCCGAGACCACGCCAACTCGGTGGTCATCTCCGCGAAGATCGAGAGCGAGATCGCCCAGCTGGACCCGGCCGAGCGCGGTGAGTTCCTGGAGACCCTGGGCCTGGAGGAGCCGGGCCTGAACCGGATGATCCGCGAGGCCTACAAGCTGCTCGGCCTGCAGACCTACTTCACCGCCGGCCCGAAGGAGGCGCGCGCCTGGACCATCCCCGTGGGCGCCACCGCCCCGCAGGCGGCCGGCGTGATCCACACCGACTTCGAGAAGGGCTTCATCCGGGCCGAGACCATCGCCTACGATGACTACGTCCGGCTGAACGGCGAGGCCGGCGCACGCGACGCCGGCAAGATGCGTTCGGAAGGCAAGGAGTATGTCGTCCGCGACGGCGACGTGATGAACTTCCGGTTCAACGTGTAGGGAGAGCCTGGAATGGGCGAGACGATCAAGCTGACGAGCCCGGCGGACGGGTTCGAGTTCTCCGCCTATCACGAGCCGTCCTTCACGCCGCGCCGAGGCGGGGTGATCGTCATCCAGGAGATCTTCGGGATCGACCAGTACGTCCGCGCCGACGTCGCCCGCTGGGCCAAGGCCGGCTACGAGGCGATCGCGCCGGCCCTGTTCGACCGCCGTCAGCACGACTTCGTCGCCCCGCACGATGCGGACGGGATCGCCGCCGGCATCGCCCACGCGCGTTCGACGCCCATGGAGCAGGCGCTGGCCGACGTCGAGGCCTGCCGGGACTTCCTGGCGCCCCGCGGCAAAGTCTGCGTCGTGGGCTATTGCTACGGCGGCTCGCTGGCCTGGATCGCCGCGGCCCGGGTCGACGGGTTGGCGGCAGCGGCGAGCTACTACGGCAGCATGGTCAAGGCGAACGCCCACCTGAAGCCCAAGTGCCCGACCATCGTCCACCTGGGCCGCACCGATCCCGGCATCCCCGCCGACGAGGTGGAGGCGGCCGTCAAGGAGAGCAATCCAGACGTGCCGGTCTACATCTACGATGGCGCCGGTCACGGCTTCAACAACGAGAGCCCCGAGCGCTATTCCGCCGAAGCGGCCGACCAGGCCCGTCAGCGGACCCGCCACCTGTTCGACGCCGCCTGACCATGGGCGAGATGATCCGGCTGACCAGCGGCTTCGACGGCTTCGAGTTCGACGCCTACCGCGCCCCGGTCTCCGACGCCCGGCGCGGCGGGCTGGTGCTGATCCAGGAGATCTTCGGCGTCACCGATCACATCAAGGAGCTGGCCGACGGCTTCGCCGAGGACGGCTACGAGGTGATCGCACCGGCCTTCTACGACCGGCTAGAGCGCGGCTTTCAAGCCGGCTATGACCAGGACGGCATCCAGAAGGGCGTCCGCTACTCGCAGGATACGCGCTGGGATCAGGTGGCCGGCGACCTCCAGGCCGCGATCGATGCGCTGAAGCCGCCGGTGTTCGTCACCGGCTTCTGCTGGGGCGGGGCGGCGACCTGGCTGGCCGCCTGCCGCTGCGAGGGGATCTCGGCGGCGTCCGCCTTCTACGGCCGGCGGATCTCCGAGCTGGTCGACGAGACGCCCCGCTGCCCGACCATCCTGCACTTCGGCAAGACCGACGCCTCCATCCCGATGGAGAAGGTGGAGGAGATCCGCCAGAAGCACCCGGACCTGCCGGTATTCCTCTACGACGCCGGCCACGGCTTCGTGTCCGACCGACGCAGCGACTACCACGCCGACTCCGCAAGGCTCGGCCGTCTGCGCACGTTGCAGCTCTTTGCGATGAACGGCGGCGGGCGGGGCGAAGGGGCCTGAGCGGCTACCGCTCCTCGATGACTTCGCGCACGTCGGGCCGCCGCTCCAGCGTGCGGACGAGCATCGCCTGGGCCGCCAGGATGCCGATGCCCGCCGCATAGGCCGCGAACACGCCGGCGAACCGCAGTTCCGCGTCGTTGGCGGCCAGCTGCGAGTAGACGAAGCCCGCCGCCAGTACGAGCAGGCCGATGCCCATCAGCACCGACGAGGCCGTTTGACCGAAGCCGGCCTTGAAGCTCATCCAGACGTATTTGGTCAGGCCGCTGCGCAGCGCCGGGATCGCGAGGGGCACCAGCAGCGACAGGATCAGGAACGGCGCCGGCCAGACCAGTGTGCCCTTGGCCACCAGCGCATTGGGACTCTGCAGCGTCTGGAACGCGTGCAGCACCGCGCCCGAGTAGATCAGGCAGGCGGCCAGCACCGTCAGGTCCTGCATCCGCTTGAAGTTGCGCCATGCCCGCGTGAACACCATGGGCCCAAGTTAGGGGCTAAGGGCGCCGGCCGTAAGGCATGCCGGCGCCCCAAAGCCTTCACATGGCCGTTGGTCAGCCGCCCCGCTCGGCCAGGAAGCGCGCGTAGGGCCCCTCGTGCTCGCGCCGGAGCAGGGTGAAGCCGGCGTCGGTCAGCATCCGCTCGAGGATCCAGCCGAAGGTGGAGTGCTCTTCCCGGATGTGGCAGGCGCCCTCCTCGCGGGAATAGAGGGTTTCGCGGCCCAGCCAGTCGATCCAGGCCTCGGCCGCGGCGATCAGCTCGCCGGGCGGGCAGTTGAACGCCACGTCCTGAATGTAGAGCCGCCCGCCCGGCTTCAGGGCCTCGCGCATGCGCACGATGGCGATCGCCTTCCAGAAGTCCGGCAGGTGGTGCAGGGCCGACTTGGTGGTGATCAGGTCGAAGGAGGCCGGGGCCAGGGCGAACGACAGGAAGCCTGCCCGCTGAAAGGTCAGGTTCTCGCAGCCCAGCCGCGTCGCCCGTGCCTGAGCGCTGCGCAGCATCGCGGCGGAAACGTCGACGCCGACGGCGCTCCGGCACATCCGCGCCGCCTCGCAGACCATCACGCCGGTGCCGCAGCCGATGTCGGCCATGGCCATGCCGGCGGTCAGGCCGAGCTCCTTCAGGAGCGCGGCGTCGCGGTCTGCCGAGCTGTTCTGTCGCGCATCGTAGGTCGCGACCTGGGCCTCGTCCTCGAAGTCGAGGCCGACCTGCTTGAGGTCGTCGTACCACCAGTCGAATGTCTTCATGAGGGTCTCTCCATCGGCAGGGCGGATGGAGAGAGCACGTCGCCGATCCATCCGCAGGGTTTGCGGGGATCGGTCTGCGGGCCGCTAGATGCGCGCGCGCGAGTCCTTGCCCCCGAGGTGGAGGGCTACGGCTACGCAGGGGCGCAGGGCGGCGGACACGGGCGCGAGGCTACAGGCGACGCTTCGCCGGTTCAATGCCCGCCGAACGCGATCAGGCTGGTGACCGGCAGGCCCTCGAGGCGCAGACGGTCGGCGCCGCCCAGGTCCGGCAGGTCGATGACGAAGGCCGCGGCGACCACCTCGGCGCCCGCCCCGCGCAGCAGGGAGAGCCCCGCCATGGCCGTGCCGCCGGTGGCGATGAGGTCGTCCACCAACAGGACCCGCTCCCCGGCCTGGCAGGCGTCCAGGTGCATCTCGATGGCGTCCGTTCCGTATTCCAGGGCGTAGTCGGCGCTGACCGTCTTGTGGGGCAGCTTGCCCTTCTTGCGCAGGGGCACGAAGCCGGCGCCGAGCCGATGGGCCACCGCCCCGCCCAGGATGAAGCCGCGGGCCTCGATCGCGGCCACCTTGTGGATCCCCGCCGCCTGGAACGGCGCCGAAAGCGCATCGACCGTGCGCGAAAATCCCTCCGGATCGGCGAGCAATGTCGTGATGTCCCGGAACATGATGCCCGGCTTGGGGTAGTCGGGAATGATGCGGATGAGCGAGGCCAGGTCCAAGATGCGCGTCCCTCGAGGCGAGCGGCCCTGCTTATCGCCGAGCCCCGGCGGCTTGGCTATGCTGCAGCGTCTCCGGCATGGGAATCACGTGAGAGCCTGGGTCTTCGCCACGGCCGCCGCCGTCCTCGCCTCCAGCCCCGCCCAGGCCGGCGAGAGCGCCTGCTGGTTCGAGGAAGGGACCCTCGTCGTGCCCGCCGTCGTGGCCGGCGCGGCCGGCGACTACATCCTCGACACCGGAACCGCCCGCACCATCCTGCATGACACCCGCGCCCAGGCGGAAGGGTTCGAGCAGACCCAGCTGACCGGCGAGGTGCGAGTCGCCGGCGTCGTGCTGCGGGAGCGGCCCGTGGTCGTCGAGGGCCTGGACGCGCGGACCTACGCTCATCCGACGCCGATCGCCGGAGTGATCGGGGCGGACGTGCTTTCAGGGTTCGTGCTGGACGTGAGCTACAGCCCCTGCCGGATCGCCCTGCATCGCCCGGCAAGCGCCCCGCCGACGCGCGGGGCGGTCCTGCCGATGGGCCGGTTCGGCCACCTGCCCCTCGCACCGGCGGGGGTCACCGACGGCGTCCGCGGCGCGCGCGGCCCCTGGATCCTGGCCGTGAGCCAGCCGCTGCCGGCGCGGCTCAACGAGGCGGTCGCCACCGTCCCCGGCGCGGCCAAGCCGGAGGAGCTTTATCCCGGCGGGGTGTGGACCGCGCAACTCGCCGGCCTCTCGTTCGCGGGGCAGGTCGCGCCGGACGTGCAGGCCGGCCTGCTGCGGCAGGCGGAGGCGGACGGCGCCTTGGGCGCCATCGGCTCGCCCGTGCTGTCCCGGTGGACCCTGAGGTTCGACTTCCCGCGCGGGCGGCTGACCCTCAAAGAACAAGGCCCGCCGCTTGGGAGCGACGGGCCTCGGTAGCTCTCGTGGCGCTGCGCCCTAGTGGGCGACGTTGCGCCAGATCCGGCGGTAGCTGGCGTAGACCAGGCCCGCCAGGATGAGCAGGTAGATCATCGCCGCCATGCCGAACTGCTTGCGCTCGATCATCTTGGGCTCGGCGGCCCAGGTCAGGAAGGCGACCACGTCCTTGGCCTGCTGCTCGACCGTGGCGCGGGTGCCGTCGTCGAAGGTCACCCCATCCGGCCGCAGCGGCGGCGGCATGGCGATGAAGCCGCCGGGCGGCACGTGGTGCGAATCGCCCGTCCAGAAGGCCGCCAGATCGCCCGGGACGTACGGGTTGTAGTACTGGCCGGGGCTGACTTTCAGCCCGGCGGGCGGGTTCGCGTAACCCGTCAGGATCGAATAGACGTACTGCGGCCCGTGGTGGCGCGCCTTGATCAGCACCGACAGGTCGGGCGGCAGGGCGCCGCCGTTGCCGGCTCGGGCCGCCGCCTCGTTGGGGTACGGATTCGGGAACCGGTCGGCGGAGGAGCCGGGGCGCTGGATCACGTCGCCGGTTTCCGAGTCGACGTCGTTGATCTGGTACTCGGCCGCGATCGCCCGGACGTAGGGGTTGTCGTTCGGGTTCGGCCGGTCGGCGTCGTAGAACGGCCCATGCTTCTGCCCAAGGTTGCGGAAGCTCATCAGCGTCATGCCGTGGCACGACGAGCAGACCTCCCGGTAGACCTTGTAGCCGCGTTGCAGCTGGGCCTGGTCGAAGGTGCCGAACGGGCCCTCGAAGCCGAACTCCACGTGCTTGGGCGCGCGGTTCGTGGTTCCCGAGGCGAGCGCCTGGCCTGCCGAGAGGGCGAGCCCAAGCGCCGCGAGTGCGATGACTTTGCGCAGC
This sequence comes from Phenylobacterium sp., assembly GCF_036263695.1. Taxonomy (GTDB): domain Bacteria; phylum Pseudomonadota; class Alphaproteobacteria; order Caulobacterales; family Caulobacteraceae; genus Phenylobacterium. Next base: position 5,998 of record NZ_DATAGM010000441.1, on the reverse strand, counting down.
ATCTTTGGGCTCAACCTCTCGATTCGGGGGCCGCGGCCGCGCCCGCTGGCGCGGCGGCCGGATGCGACAATACAGGGGCCGAGATCGACTCCGGCACGGGCAGCGGGGTCTCGGTTAGCCCCAGCACCGGCAGGATGATCACGAAGTAGGCGAAGTAGTAGGCGGTGGCGATGCGTGACAGCCACACGTAGCTGTTCAGGTCCGAGTCCCCGAGGATGAAGGTGCTGAGGTTCGGGATCACGGGATCGTCGGGCAGCTTGGCCCCGCACCAGCCCAGCACCAGGCAGGTGATGAAGAAGATCAGGAAGTACCACCGCGCGGTCGGCCGGTAGCGCATGGAGCGCACCTTGGAGGTATCCAGCCAGGGCAGCACGAACAGCACGCCGATAGCGCCGAACATCAGCAGCACGCCGCCGAGCTTGTCCGGCACCGCCCGCAGGATCGCGTAGAACGGCAGGAAGTACCATTCGGGCACGATGTGCGCGGGCGTCACCAGCGGGTTGGCCGGGATGTAGTTGTCCGGGTGGCCCAGCAGGTTCGGACCGTAGAAGACGAAGCCCGCGAACATGATGAAGAAGATCACGATCGCGAAGCCATCCTTCACCGTATAGTACGGGTGGAAGGGGACAGTGTCCTCGACGCTCTTCACATTGACGCCGGTCGGGTTGTTGTTGCCCGGCACGTGCAGCGCCCAGATGTGCAGCGCCACCAGGCCGGCGATTACGAACGGCAGCAGGTAGTGCAGCGAGAAGAAGCGGTTTAGCGTCGGGTTGTCGACCGCGAAGCCGCCCCACAGCCAGGTGGTGATGGCCTCGCCGACCACCGGCAGGGCGCCCAGCAGGTTGGTGATCACCACTGCGCCGTGGAAGCTCATCTGACCCCAGGGCAGGACGTAACCCATGAAGGCCGTCGCCATCATCGCCAGGTAGATCAGGCAGCCGATGATCCAGAGGATCTCCCGGGGCGCCTTGTAGGAGCCGTAGTAGAGGTTCCGGAAGATGTGGATGTAGACGGCGATGAAGAACATCGAGGCGCCGTTGGCGTGCATGTAGCGCACCAGCCAGCCGTAGTTCACGTCGCGCATGATCCGCTCGACGGAATTGAAGGCGTGGTCGACGTGCGGGACGTAGTGCATGGCCAGCACGATGCCGGTCGCCAGCTGCACCACCAGCATGGTCGCCAGGATGCCGCCAAAGGTCCACCAGTAGTTCAGGTTCTTCGGGGTCGGGAAGGCGACTGCGGTCTCGTACGCCATGCGCACGATGGGAAGCCTAAGGTCGAGCCAGCGCTCGAAGCCGGTCTTCGGCTCGTAAGTGGGATGATGTCCAGCCATCGTTAGCCCACCCTGACCGCGGTGTCCGAGAGGAAGGTGTATTCCGGAACGTCGAGGTTCCGCGGGGCCGGTCCCTTACGGATCCGGCCGGAGGTGTCGTAGTGCGAGCCGTGGCAGGGGCAGAACCAGCCGCCGTAATCACCGCCGCCGAAGGTGGGCACGCAGCCCAGGTGGGTGCAGGTGCCGATCAGCACCAGCCACTGTTCCTTGCCTTCCTTGACCCGCTCGGCGTCGGCCTGAGGATCGGGCAGGTTGGCCTTATCGTCGGCGCGGGCCTTCTCGATCTCGGCTGGGGTGCGGTTGCGCACGAACAGCGGCTTGCCGCGCCACTTCAGGACCACCTGCTGGCCGGGCGGCACCTTGGTGAGGTCGAACTCGATCGAAGCCAGCGCGAGCACGTCGCCCGACGGGTTCATCTGGTCGATGAACGGCCAGCCGATGCCGACCACGGCTCCGACCGTGGCGGCGGCGGCCGCGATGTGAATGAAGTCGCGGCGGTTCGGATCGTCCGCCGCGTGTGGGTGGGATGTCGAGCCCACGTCGGTGTCAGCCACCTTCAAGCTACCCTTCATTTAAGGGCCGCGGATGCGGCCCCTCTCTCCCGCCCCTGAGGCTCAGGGGCGCTCGCTGCTCGACCGCGCCAGAGCCTCTGGTACGGTGTCGCCGAAACCGCCGGTCCGAAGGATTTATCGCAGGCCAAGAGCCCCGCGATGCCTCGCGGGGCGGCGCCCTTGATTCGTCCCTCAAAGCCCCGGTCTATTCCGTGGCGGACCGCTTAGAATGCGTTTGGCCCTTTTTCAACCGGACATTCCGCAAAACCTGGGCGCCGCCATGCGCTTGGGCGCCTGCCTGGGGGTCCCGCTGGAGGTGGTCGAGCCCTGCGGCTTCCCCCTTTCCGACCCGGCGCTGCGGCGTGCGGCCATGGACTATGGCGGGATCGGCGAGGTGGTCCGGCGCCGAAGTTGGACGGATTTTCTGGCGGCGCCGGAGCGCGAAGCGGGCAAGCTGGTGCTTTTCACGACCCGTGGCGCCCTGCCCCTCCACGAATACGACTTCTCCGCCGGCGACACCCTGCTGTTCGGCCGCGAGAGCGCCGGCGCGCCCGACGAGGTGCACGAGGCGGCCCAGGCGCGGCTCTTCATCCCACTGGTCCCCGCCGCCCGTTCGCTGAACGTCGTCACCGCCGCGGCGATCGCGGTCTCGGAAGCGTTGCGCCAGACCGGTGGATTTCCTAAGCCCACCGCATCATGACCGACGCCGCCACCCTCGAAGACTGGAACACCCGCGCCAGAGCTTGGTTCGACGCCTTGCGGGACCGCATCTGCGCCGAGTTCGAGCGGCTCGAGGAGGAGGCCCCCGCCGACCTCTACCCCGGCGAGCCTGGCCGGTTCGAGCTGAAGCCGTGGGTGCGCCCCGCGGGCGGCGGCGGGGTGATGGGCTTCATGCGCGGCGGCCGCTTCTTCGAGAAGGCCGGCGTGCACATCTCCCTGGTGCACGGGACCTTCACGCCGGAGATGGCCGCGACGATGCCCGGGGCCGACAAGGACCCGCGCTTCACCGCCACCGGCATCAGCCTGATCGCCCACATGCGCAGCCCGCGGGTGCCGGCGGTGCACATGAACACCCGGTTCCTGGCGACCACGCAGAGCTGGTTCGGCGGCGGGGCGGACCTGACGCCGACCATCGACGTTCAGCGCGATCCCAAGGCTGAGGACGCCCAGGCCTTCCACGCGGCGATGAAGGCCGCCTGCGACCGCTTCGATCCGGAGTGGTACCCGAAGTACAAGGCCCGCTGCGACGAGTACTTCTTCCTGCCCCACCGCAACGAGCCGCGAGGGATCGGCGGGATCTTCTACGACCACCACAACTCCGGCGACTGGGAGCGGGACTTCGCCTTCACCCAGTCGGTCGGCGAGGCCTTCCTGAACGTCTATCCGCGGATCGCCCGTCACCGGATGCACGAGCCCTGGACCGAGGCCGATCGCCAGGAACAGCTGGTGCGCCGCGGCCGGTACGTGGAGTTCAACCTGCTCTATGACCGCGGCACCATGTTCGGCCTGAAAACCGGCGGAAACATCGAGTCGATCCTCTCGTCCATGCCACCCCTGGTGGCCTGGCCCTAACCCCGCAGGGGCTGTTCCGAGCTTCGAGAATCAGGCTGGTGGGCCCCTCGCCTCTGGAGGGCCCGTGAGCGCGCTCGTCGATCTTTTGGAAGACTGCCGGCCCGCCGATCTGGACCGGGTGATCCCCATCGTGCAGCGGCTGCACGCCTGGCTGGGCGATGCGGCCTACGCCGGCTGCGACAAGGAAGCCTTCGTAGGCCGCACCCTGGCGCTGGCGCAGGGCGGCCGGTTCGACGCCGACCGGCGGCTCACCCTGGCCGGCGACGCCCTCGACCTCAGCGCCGCCTGCGCCCTGCCCTTCGCTGACGCCGACTACGGCCGCATCGGCGTGCTGGTCCGCGCCGCCCTGGGCGAGGCCGCAGCCCACATCCGCCACCGCGGCGAGACCGCCGACAAGAGGGTCATGCGCCGACACACCGTGCTGCCGGGCGCTCTGGTGGACGAAAGCCATGCGCAGACCCGCAGCCTGGTCGAATATGTCGCAGCCCTGGCGCGCGACCCGGGGTGCGAGCTGGTCGATGTCTGGGTTCACGGCGAAGTGTCGCCGGAGCTCGGCCGCTACATCGCCGAACGTCTGGGGCCGGCGCTGGAGCGGGTGCGGCTGTTCGCCATCGACCGCCAGCCGGACTACCTGGCCCTGCTGATGCAGCAGGGGCCCAGGACCACCCACGTCTGGTTCGAGAACCCGCTGTCGGCCGACATCAGCCTGCTGGCGCTGATCGGCCCGACGCTGATGGTCACGGGCGAGGACGTCCCGCCTCTGCAGCACGCCGACGTCTACTGGTCCTGCCGCGAGCCGGCCTACCTCGAGGCCCTGTGGCGCCGCCGCGGCGCGCCCGAGGCCTTCGTCGCCAACTACGTCCAGACCCAGGCGGTCCCGCACCACGTCGCCCCAGCCGTGCGGACCCGGAGCCGGGAGGAGCTGGGCTTGGCGTCCGACGACCTCGTCATCGCCACCGCCGGGGACCGCCTCGGCGCGGAGTTCGACCAGGCCTTCGTCGACGGCATGGGCGGCTTCCTGCTCGCCGACCCTCGCCGGCGTTGGCTTGTGGCGGGCGACTTGCCCGACTTCTGGATGTCCGCCTTCCAGCAGGTGCTGGGCCGCCAGTTCGTGCCTGCGCCCCTGGACGACCTGGCCGGTCTGCTCACGACCGCCGACCTGTTCGCCAATCCGTTCCGGCCTGGCGGGGGCGACATCGCACTCGCCGCCATCGAGGCCGGCGCCGTCGTGCTGACCCGCGATCTGGGCGATACGGCCGGCTTCGTGCCCGAGGCCCACCGAGCCGGCGACGCCGACGCCTACTTCGACCGGCTCGAGGAGCTCGCCGAGGACGCCTCGCTTCGCCAGGCCTGCGCGGCCGAGCAGCGCGCGCTGGCGGGCCGGCGCCTCGACCAGGCGAAGTTCGCCGCCGAGCTCAAGGACCTCGTCGCCCTCGCCTACAAGCGCTACCGCGCCCGACTTCCTGCCACGCTCGAAGAGATCCTTGCCCTGCGCCCGCCGGGCGTGGGCTCGCTTCGCGGGCGGGCCTAGGTACTGGGTCGAATATCCGCCATGTCGATCGCCCGCTCCTCGGCGGGCCCGGCGTCCCTCGCCGGCGCCGTTCCGATCAGCAGCGCGGCCGCCGCGCTGAAGGCGACGATCAGGGCGCTCCACTTACGCATACGTTTGGACTTTCAGAGAGTTGGCGGACGAGCCGTTAACGGTGGCCCGCCTTCGACGTTGCAGCCGCTCTAGGAATTCTTTGGATCGGCGATAAACCGCCGGATCCACTCCGCCAGCCGGGCGCGGTCGTCCGGCCCCTCCAGGGTCGCGATGGCCTGGGCCGCCTCTTCCTCGCCGATCCGCCGGCTGCGGCGGCTCTCGATCAGCGCCTTGGCGTAGGCGGGCTCGAACTCAGGGTGGAGCTGGATGGAGATGGCCGGCTGGTCGGTCCAGGCGAGCATCCCGAAGGGGCAGAAGTCGCTGCCGGCGACGGCCACCGCGCCCTCCGGCGCCTCGACCACCTGGTCCTGGTGGGAGGCCGGCGCGCGGATCTCGGCCACCGGGTCCATCCACCGCTGCGCCTCCCGGACACGGTAGCTGTGCATGCCGATGCCCCAGCCGTTCGGCGACTTGATCACCTTGCCGCCGAACGCCTCAGCCATGATCTGGTGGCCGAAGCAGACGCCCACCAGCGCCGCGTGCCCCTTGGCGGCGCGCAGGAAGTCCTTGAGGCGGGCGATCCACTCGGCGTCCTCGTAGGCGCTGGCGGGGGAGCCGGTGATCACATAGGCGGCGCAGGCCTGCGGATGGTCCGGCAGCCGACCGGCCACGACGTCGAAGGTTTCGTAGTGGTAGCCGGGCCCCAGCAGCCGGCGGAACATGGCCGGATAGTCGCCGAAGGCAGCATTCAGCTCCGAGGGCGGCGCGCCGGTCTCGAGGACGCCCAGCCTCAATAGACCATCCCCTGGGCGACCGCCTTCAGCTTCTCAATGGCCGCCAGCTTGTCGTCGATGAAGTCGTGGTCGATCCACCAGGCCTCCACCTCCTTCAGCACCTGGC
>NZ_DATAGM010000440.1:0-3502 GCF_036263695.1 Phenylobacterium sp. | reverse complement strand
CGTCCGCGAGGCCGAGCGACGGCTGGCGGCCGCCACGGCGCGCATCGGCGTCGCCACCGCCGACCTCTATCCGCGCATCACCCTGGGCGGCGCCCTCTCCACCAGTGACGCGGGGGGCTCCTTCGGCGACGACTTCCAGTTCAGCATCGGCCCGCTCATCCAGTGGTCCTTCCCGAACGTGGCGGCGGCCCGCGCCCGGGTTCGCCAAGCTAGCGCCGGGGCCGACGAGGCCCTGGCCCGCTTCGAGCAAACCACCTTGCTGGCCCTGCAGGAGACCGAGACCGCCCTCGTCCGCTACGCCCGCGAGCTCGACCGGCGCGCCGCGCTACAGCGGGCCCTGGAGGCCGGCCGCGAGGCCGCGCGGCTGTCGCGCATGCGATACGACGCCGGCGCCGACAGCCTGCTGGCGGTGCTGATCGCCGAGCAGCGTGTGGCCCAGCTCGAGCTCCAGCTCGCCCAATCGGAGGGCGCCGCGGCCGACAGCCAAATCGTGCTCTTCAAGGCCCTCGGTGGCGGCTGGGAAGCGCCGCTCGCCCGGGCCGCGGCGTCAGCACCCGCGGGCGGATAGGGCTCACTCCTCGTTCGGGATGTTGATCAGCATTCCGCAGGCTTTGCAGTGCACCGCGTCCGGGTCGTGGCGCATGAGCCCGCAGGCCGGGCAGGCGAAGCGGACCTTGTTGGGCTTGAACAGAGAGGTGGCCAGGCGGGCGAAGAACGCGATGCCGCTGATCATGATGGCCATCGACAGCACCTTGCCCCAGGGCCCCGGCAGGGTGATGTCGCCATAGCCGGTGGTGGTCAGGCTCGTGACCGTAAAATACAGCGCGTCGAGGTAGCCGGTGATCCCCGAGCCCTGGCCGATGAAGCTAGTGTAGACGAACCCCGTGGCCACGAAGACGAAGGTGATCAGCCCCGACAGGGTGCGGATGATCTCTTCCCAGCGGGTGTCGTCGTAGCGCCGCCCGACCGTGTCCCAGAAGAAGTCCGAGTTGAACAGGGTCCAGATCCTGAGCACCCGCAGGAAGGCCAGGTTGAACAGCCAGTGGGGGAACAGGAGGGTGAGCAGGACGAAGATGTCGAGCCAGATCATCGGCCGCTTGATCCAGTCCACCGCCCGGCGGGAGGCCAAGCCCCGGGCTCCGAGGTCGATGGCGAGGATCAGCGCGACCACATAGTCTACGACCAGAAAGGCCGGGGTCTGACGCAGGAATGGGGCGGCGATGAAGAAGGCGATCAGCGCCAGATCGACCCCGATGACCGCCAGCCGGAAACGCACGGCCTTGGCCGTATGGCCGTGGTAGAGATGGTTCAGCCGGATCCGCAGGCGCGCGATGCGCGTCGCCAGGCTGTAGCCGCTGTCCGCCTGAACCAATGTCCTCCCGCCTCCGCTCGAGCTCGTAACGCCTAAGTTCGGGTGCGGATCGCCTCTTGGGAAGGGGTGCGATCGGCCCGGCCGTGGTCGGGGGGGTGCCTAGGGGGTGCGCCGGGCCGATCGCGCTGCTCATTGGACGGGGAAGTCGTTGAGCAGCGACCTGACAACGAGCCGTTAAATCAGAAGTTCCTACGGCCCAGCGCGGATTTGTTCGGCCCTGCAATTCTCCTGGCTGGCCTGCGCGGCTGCCCAACTTACGCGCGGCGCCGAACACCGTTATACCCACGACTGTCTACGGCTTAGGCAGCCGTCGCCAGGGGAGGGCGAACAGATGAAGGCTCGGATCTCGCGCGGCGGCCTCGCCGCGTTGGCCGCAGGCGCGGCGCTGATCGCCGGCCCGGCCGCCGCCCAGGAGCCGGCGCTGGACGGCGCGAACACCGCCTGGATCCTGACCGCAACCGCTCTCGTCCTGTTCATGACCCTGCCCGGCCTTGCCCTGTTCTACGCCGGCCTCGTGCGCGTGAAAAACGTGCTGTCGGTGATGATGCACTGCGTGGCCATCGCCTGCCTGATGTCGGTGCTGTGGCTGTTCGGGGCCTACAGCCTGGCCTTCTCCGGCGACGGCGCCTGGATCGGCGACCTGGCGAAATTCGCCCTGCTGCCGGTGGGCCGCGACGACCTTTCCGGGACCCTGCCGGAGAGCGTCTTTTTCATGTTCCAGATGACCTTCGCGATCATCACCCCAGCGCTGATCGTCGGCGCCTATGTGGAGCGGATCAGATTCAGCGCTGTGCTGCTGTTCAGCGGCCTGTGGCTCTACCTGGTCTACGCCCCCGTCGCCCACTGGGTGTGGGGCGGCGGCTTCCTGGCCGACATGGGGGTGAAGGACTTCGCCGGCGGCCTGGTCGTCCACGCCACGGCCGGCGTCTCCGCCCTGGTGCTGGCCAAGATGCTCGGCCCCCGCGACGGCTACCCCTCGGACCTGTCGCCGCCACACAATCCCGGCATGACCATGATGGGCGCGGCCATGCTGTGGGTCGGCTGGTACGGCTTCAACGGGGGCAGCGCCCTGGCGGCCGACGGCGCGGCCGGCTCGGCCCTGATGGCCACCCACCTGTCGGCCGCGGCCGCCGGCCTCACCTGGGCCGTGATCGAGAAGATGCGGTTCAAGCGGGCAAGCATGGTCGGCCTGGTCACCGGCGTGATCGCGGGCCTGGCCACCGTCACCCCGGCCTCCGGCTTTGTCGGTCCCATCGGCGGCGTCGTGCTGGGCGTGGCCGGCGCCATCGTCTGCTTCTTCGCCGTCGACCTGATCCGCAACAGGATCCGCATCGACGACTCCCTCGACGTGTTCGCCGTCCACGGGGTCGGCGGCATCCTCGGAACCCTGCTGCTGGCGGTCCTAGCCGCGCCCGAGCTCGGCGGCGCCGGCTTCGGCGAAGGCATGACCATGGGCCGGCAGGCCGGCGTCCAGGCGCTCGGCGTCGTGGTCACCGTCGTCTGGTCCCTGATCGCCAGCATCGTCATCGCCCTGGTCGTCAAGGCCACCGTCGGCCTGCGCCACCGCGACGAGGCCATCGAGGAAGGGCTCGACATGCACGACCACGGCGAGCGGGCGTTCAATCCTTAGTAGGCGAGCGAGCGCAGGAGGAAGTTGAAGAACGCCGGCAGCAGGTAGGTCTGGACGCCGCCCAGGATCAGGATGACGATGATCGGGCTGATGTCGACGCCGCCCAGCGTCGGGATGATCTTCTGGAAGGGCCGCAGCACCGGCCGGGTCACCGCGTCCAGGAAACGCACGATGTTGTAGGCGAACGGGTTGCGCAGGTTGATGACGTCGAACGCCACCAGCCAGGACAGCACCGCGCTGATGATGATCGCCCACACCATCAGGGTCAGCAGGCCGTTCAGGATGAAATAGAGGAACTGGAGAATCGCGGCCATTTGCGGGTCCGGTTGAGGGGTGGCCGCATCTAGCGGGGCCGCTGAGCCGCTGGCAAGCGCACGCGACATCCCGCGCTGCACCCTCGCCCTTGACACCAGCCCTCCGACCCGCCTTATTCCGCGCCTTCCTGGGGCCGTAGCTCAGTTGGTAGAGCGCCTCGTTCGCAATGAGGAGGTCAGGGGTTC
>NZ_DATAGM010000439.1:0-2931 GCF_036263695.1 Phenylobacterium sp. | reverse complement strand
CCAGGGACGGGCCCAGTTCGACGGTGAGGCCGCGAAGCGCGGTCAGCGCCTCGCATCCCTCGATCAACGGATCGCGGCTGCCGATGTCCGGCGGCATGGCCTCCAGCAGCAGGCCCTCGCGCACGCCGTACGCCGAGACGACGATCCTCTCGATGGCCAGGTGGTCGATCAGCGCCTCGAGCACCAGGGCGGCGTGGGGCAGGGTGTCGAACCGCTTTTTTGAGACCCCCTCGATGCGCTCCAGCGACTGCTTGGACTGGCGCTCGACGAAGCGGGCCACGGCCAGGGCGTCGGCGCGGCTCATCTCGTACTGATGGGCGATCCGGAGCGGATAGTCGGTGAGCGCCATGTGCAGCAACGCCAGGTTCCTCCAGGCGCCGCCGACGGCGTAGAAGTGCGGGGCGCGGAAGCTGCGGGCCAGCGGGGCCAGCCGCTCGTCGATGGTCTTGCGCGCCTTGTCCACGTTGAGCGGCTTGGGCGCGCCCAGAGCGAAGGGGCCCAGCGGCAGGGTCAGGCCCGCGCCGGGCGCGCCGCCGGAGACCGGCACCAGTTCGAGGCTGGAGCCGCCGAGGTCGCCCGCCACGCCATGGGCGTCCGGCTGGCCAGCGATGACGCCGAGGGCGGCGTAGCGGGCCTCCTCCTCGCCGGTGAGGACGCGGATCGTGAAGCCGGTCTCCTGGCGCACCCGCTCGAGGAACTGAGGGCCGTCCTTGGCGTCTCGCACCGCGGCGGTGCCGACGATGGTGACGTCCTCCGCCGGCCAGCCGTCCAGCACCACCTTGAAACGCCGCAGGATGGAGAGGGCGAGCTCGACGCCCGCGGGCGACAGCCGCCCGGCGGTGGGCAGGTCGCGTCCCAGCCCGGCCAGGGCCTTCTCGTTGAAGACCGTCCAGATGGCGCGGCCTTCGAGCCGGTAGATGACGAGACGGACGGAGTTGGAGCCGACGTCGATGACCGCCGCCTGGCGAGGAGGGCTGCTATCCGCGCTGGGCCACATGGTCGATCGCGCGCGGCATATCCTTCACCTTCTGGCCTCGCCCGGACAGGGAGGGGTTGGTCATGAAGTACTCGTGGGCCGAGAAGGCGCTGGGGTGGTCCCAGGACGCCTCGCGCGTATAGCGGCCGGACGCGTCCAGCGTCCAGCTTTGGGCTTCGTCCTTGAGGTTCGCGACCATGATCTGTTGCAGAACCTGCTGATGGACGGTTGGGTTCTCCACCGGCGTCAGGGCTTCGACGCGGCGGTCGAGATTCCTCGGCATCCAGTCGGCGGACGAGATGAAGACGCGGGCCTTGGCCGAGGGCATCGGCGCGCCGTTGGCGAAGGCGACGATGCGGGAGTGCTCCAGGAAGCGGCCGACGATCGACTTGACCCTGATGTTGTCTGAGAGGCCCTTCAGCCCCGGCCGCAGGCAGCAGATGCCGCGCACCACCAGGTCGATGGTCACGCCCGCTTGGCTGGCGGCGTAGAGGGCGTCGATGATCACCGGGTCGACCAGGGCGTTGAGCTTGGCCCAGATGGCGGCCGGCTTGCCCTTCTTGGCGTTCTCGATCTCCCGCAGGATCAGCGCCAAGAGGTCGTGCTTCATGGTCACCGGCGAGAAGGACAGCTTCTCCAGCGTCTTCGGCTTGGCGTAGCCGGTGATGTAGTTGAACAGCCGCGCCGAATCCCGGCCCAGCGCCGCATCGGTCGTGAACAGCGACAGGTCGGTGTAAATCTTCGCCGTCTGCGGATGGTAGTTGCCGGTGCCGAAGTGGCAGTAGGTGCGAAGGCCGTCACCCTCCTTGCGCACCACCATCGAGAGCTTGGCGTGGGTCTTGTACTCGAAGAAGCCGAAGACGACGTGGACGCCGGCCCGCTCCAGGTCGCGGGCCCACTTCAGGTTGGCTTCCTCGTCGAACCGGGCCTTGATCTCCACCAGGGCGGTGACGTTCTTGCCGGTCTCGGCGGCCTCGATCAGGGCGGCGACGATCGGGCTGTCGTGGCTGGTCCGATAGAGCGTCTGCTTGATCGCCAGCACGTTGGGGTCGCGGGCGGCCTGCCTGAGGAACTGCACCACCACGTCGAAGCTCTCGAACGGGTGGTGGACCAGGATGTCCTTTTCCCGGATGGCGGCGAAGCAGTCGCCGGCGTGGTCGCGAATCCGCTCCGGGAACCGGGCCTGGAAGGGCTTGAACTTCAGGTCGGCGCGGTCTGAGGGGATCAGCTGGGTCAGCTCGTCCAGGCCGAGCAGGCCGTCGATCAGGATGATGTCCTGCGTCTCGGCGTGCAGGTTCTCGCAGATGAAGCCGCGCAGCTCCTCGGGCATGGCCGCCTCGACCTCGACGCGGACCACCGAGCCCAGCCGCCGCTGCTTCAGGCGGGCCTCGAACTCACGCACCAGGTCTTCGGCCTCTTCCTCGATCTCCACGTCGGAGTCGCGGATCAGCCGGAATACGCCCTGCGCCTCGACTTCGCAGCCGGGGAATAGGTGATCGAGGAACAGGCTGAGCAGCCCTTCAAGCGAGATGTATCGCCGCTCGGGCCGCTTGCGCGAGCCCTTGACCGGCGGCAGCTCCCAGAAGCGCGCCACCTGGGCCGGTATCGGCACCAGGGCGTACAGCAGCTTGGAGTCGCCGAGCCGCTTCAGCTTGAGGACCAGGGAGAAGGCGAGGTTAGGGATGAACGGGAAGGGGTGGGCCGGGTCGATGGCCAGCGGCGTCAGCACCGGGAACAGTTGGGTCAGGAAGGTGTCCTGCAGGGCGTCCTTCTCGGCGGCAGAGACCTCGGCGGCGCCCACGACGGTGAGGCCCTCTCCGCCGAGCTCCCGCCACAGCTCGCGCCAGCGGGTTTGCTGGTCCGCCATAAGGTCGGCGGCTTCGGCGTTGACCCGCACCAACTGCTCGGCCGGCGTCAGCCCGTCCTGGCTGACCACGCGCACGCCCTCGCGGACC
>NZ_DATAGM010000438.1:0-2326 GCF_036263695.1 Phenylobacterium sp. | reverse complement strand
ATGGCGTCCACGGCGGCCTGGTCGGCGGCCTTCTCGTCGCCCCGGCCGACCAGCTTCCAGGCGGCGATGGCGGCGATCTCGGTCACGCGGACGGCGTCGAGCACCAGCCCGCGGTCGAGGGTCTCAGAACTCATCAAAGGGTCTCCCACCCAACTCCTGCGCGGCCCGAAGGCCCGGCGCGTACCCAAACCTCAGATGCGCGCGATGCGCAACAGCCGCGGACGGTCGATCACGGCCGGCAGTCCGGCGATCTTGTCGATGGCCGAGATCAGCACCGACTCGGCCACCGCGTGGGTGGTCAGCACGATGGGCACCCCGCCGGCGTCCTCCACCGGCTTCTGCAGGAAGCTCTCGATGGAGACCCCCGCCTCGGCCAGCGTCTCCGACACCGCCGCGATCACCCCCGGCTCGTCACGCACGAGGAACCGCATGTAGGCCCGGCTGATGCTCTTGCGCGGATCCACCGGCGTGAAGGGGGCGAGCGACTTGGCCGGCCCCTGGAAAACCGGCCGGCTTGCGCCTGTCATCACGTCGGCGATGTCGGCGGCCACAGCCGCGGCGGTCGGTCCCGAGCCCGCCCCCGGCCCCTGGATGAATATCCGCCCGATCCGCGTGCCCTCGATGAACAGGGCGTTGAGCGCCCCGCCGGCCTGCGCCAGCGGGTGGTTCAGCGGCGCCAGCGACGGGTGCACGCGCACCAGCACGCCGTCCGGCGAGCGGTCGGCGGAGGCCACCAGCTTGATCCGGTAGCCGAGGTCCTTGGCCATCCGGATGTCGAGGATGTCGATCTGGTCGATGCCCTCGATCTCGGCCGCCGCGTAGTTGGGCGCGCAGCCGAAAGCCAGGGCGGCCAGGATGGAGATCTTGTGGGCCGCATCGAAGCCGCCGACATCCATGGTCGGGTCGGACTCGGCGTAGCCCAGCCGCTGGGCGTCCGCCAGCACCTCGGCGAACGGGCGGCCGGAGGCTTCCATCTCCGTCAGGATGTAGTTGCAGGTGCCGTTGAGGATGCCGGCGACGCTCTTCACGTCGTCGCCCACCATGGCCTCGCGCAGCATCTTCACCGCCGGCGTGCCGCCCATCACCGCCGCTTCGAACAATAGCGGAACGCCCACCTCCTCGGCCAGCGCCGCGAGCTCAGCGCCGTGCTCGGCGATGAGCGCCTTGTTGGCGGTGACCACGGGCTTGCCGGCCCTCAGCGCGGTTTCGACGGCGATCTTGGCCGGCCCGTCGGAGCCGCCGATCAGCTCGACGAAGATGTCGTTCTCCGGCGAGGCGGCGAGCTGGGCCGCATCGTCGAACCAGGGCAGGTTGGAAATGTCCACCGGGCGCTGGCGCGACTTCGAGCGCGCCGAAACGCCGGTGACGAGCGCCCGCCCGCCGGCCGGCGCGAACTCCGGCTGCTCGGACAGAAAGTTCAGCAGCCCCGCGCCGACGGTGCCCAGGCCCGCCACGCCGACCCGCCAGGTGCGTTTGTCCCCCTGCCCGCTCATTTGGAAGGCACGCTGTTGTGGGCCCGCTCGAGGATCTCGTCGGCGTTGGCCAGGAAACGCCGCACGTTGCGCGCCGCCTGCCGGATGCGGTGCTCGTTCTCCACAAGGCCGATGCGCACGTAGCCCTCCCCGTATTCCCCGAAGGCGACGCCGGGCGACACCGCCACCCCCGCCTCCTCGATCAGCAGCTTGGCGAACAGCATGGAGCCGGCCTCGCGGAACTTCTCCGGCACCGGCGCCCACGCGAACATCGAGGCGGGCGGCGCGGGGATGTCCCAGCCGGCACGTTGCATGGCGCTGACCAGGCAGTCGCGGCGCCCCTTGTAGATTGCGCGGATGTCGGCGACGCAGTCCTGCGGCCCGTTGAGGGCCGCGGCGGCGGCCACCTGGATCGGCGTGTAGGCGCCGTAGTCGAGGTAGGACTTCACCCGCGCCAAGGCCGAGCACATCCGCTCATTGCCGACCACCATCCCGACCCGCCAGCCGGCCATGGCGTAGGTCTTCGACAGCGAGTTCACCTCGACGGCGATGTCCTTGGCGCCCTCCACCTGCAGGATCGACGGCGGCGGGTTATCGTCGAAGTAGATCTCGGAATAGGCGATGTCCGACAGCACCAGCAGGTCGTGCTTGCGGGCGAGCTTGATGACCTCGCGGTAGAACTCCAGGTCGACCCACTGGGCGGTGGGGTTCGACGGATAGCTGACGATCAGCACGTTGGGCGGCGGCGCCGAGTGGGCCACCGCGCGGCTGATCCCAGCGAGGTACTCCTCCGGCGACATCGCCGGCACGTGGCGGATCACCCCGCCAGCCATGATGAAGCCGTAGGCGTGGAT